>JAOUIC010000061.1 GCA_029884275.1 Gemmatimonadota bacterium
GCGGCGGGGCATCGGGTGCGACTCACTCTTACGCGGGTTCTTGGCGAGCGATTAAGTTAACACCATGACAGAGGAAAATGCGGGCCTTCGCGGCGGGGATGTGCTGCGCTGGGTGATCGTCGCGGTCGTGCTGGTCGCCTGCATCGCGGCCTACTTCGCCTACGCGCCGGACGTCCGTCCTCCGCTCGCCCCCACCGCCACCGAGCCATGAACGGGATTCACCTGACACTGCCCGACGGGAGCGTGCGCGAGGCGCCCGAGGGCACGACCCCCCGCGAGATCGCCAAGTCGATCGGGCCGGGCCTGGCCCGCGCGGCGCTCGCGGCCCGGGTGGATGGCGCCATCGTCGATCTCGATCGCCCCCTCCGGCGGGATGCCAGTTTCGCCATCCTGACCGATCGCGACCCCGACGCCCTCGACGTCCTGCGGCACTCGGCGGCGCACATCCTCGCCACGGCGGTGCGCGAGCTGTTCCCCAGGGCGGCCATCGGATTCGGCCCCCCGATCGAAGACGGGTTCTACTACGACTTCGAGGTCGAGCGCCCCTTCACGCCCGACGACCTCGAGGCGATCGAGCGCAAGATGGCCGAGGTGGCGGAGAAAGACTACCCGTTCCTGCGCGAGGAGGTCAGCCGCGACGAGGCCAACCGCCGCTTCCGGGACGACCCGCTGAAGCTCGAGCGCATCGCCGACCTTGGCGATGACGAGACCATTTCGATCTACACCGACGGACCCTTCGTAGACCTGTGCCGGGGGCCGCATGTGCCGAGCACCGGCCGGCTCAAGCACTTCAAATTGCTGTCCGCGGCGGCGGCCTACTGGCGGGGCGACTCCCGCCGGCAGATGCTGCAGCGGATCTACGGGACGGCCTGGTTCAAGAAGGAGGACCTCGCCGCCTACACCCACCGGCTGGAGGAGGCGAAGAGGCGGGACCACCGGAAGCTGGGCCGGGAACTGGACCTCTTTCTGTTCCATCCCGTCTCGCCCGGCTCGGCCTTCTGGACCGACAAGGGGACCACGCTCTACCGGGTGATCAACGACTACATCCGCGAGTTGCAGCAGCGCCACGGGTACCTGGAGATCAAGACGCCGCTGCTCTACAACAAGGCGCTGTGGGAGACGTCGGGGCACTGGGGCAAGTACCGGGAGAACATGTTCCTCGTGCTGGACAGCGAGACCGGCGAGCACGACATGTCGCTCAAGCCGATGAACTGCCCCAGCCACCACGTGCTGTACGGCCTGGGTCGCCATTCGTACCGCGAGCTGCCGATCCGCTACAGCACTTTCGACGTGCTGCACCGGAACGAGGTCACCGGCGCGCTTTCGGGGCTGACCCGGGTACGGCAGTTCCAGCAGGACGACTGCCACATCTACCTCATGCCGTCGCAGATCGCCGGCGAGGTGCGCCACGTGGCGGAGATGATTCTCGAGGTCTATCGGACCTTCGGGCTGACCGCGACCATGAAGTTCGCCACCCGGCCCGAGGTGCGGATCGGGGATGACGCGATGTGGGACCGCGCCGAAGCCGACCTGCGGGCCGCCCTCGAGGCGACCGGCATGCCGTACGATCTCAAGCCGGGCGACGGGGCGTTCTACGGGCCGAAGATCGACTTCGACGTGGGCGACTCGATCGGCCGCAAGTGGCAGCTCGGCACGATCCAGCTGGACTACGCCGCGCCGGAGCGGTTCGACATGCTCTATGTCGGCGAGGACAACACCGAACACCGGCCGGTCGTCATCCACCGGGCGATGTGCGGCAGCTTCGAGCGGTTCATCGCCATCCTGATCGAGCATTTCGCCGGGGCCTTCCCGCTCTGGCTATCGCCGGAGCAGGTCCGGGTGCTTCCGATCTCCGACCAGCAGGCCGAGGCCGCGAGGAGGGTCCACCAGGGACTCCGCGACGCGGGGATCCGGTCGGTGCTCGACGCGGGGAGCCAGACCCTCAACTACCGGATCCGTGACGCCGAGATGGCCAAGGTGCCGTACATGGCGGTGGTCGGGCAGCGTGAGGCGGAGGCGGGGACGGTGGCGGTTCGGACCCGGGGGGCGGGGAGCAAGCAGGACGTCATCCCGGTGGGGGAATTCGTCACGAGACTGGGTGAGAGCATCCGGGCCCGGGCGCTCGAGCTCTAGGCCCGATGGCGATCTTCGGATGGGTGCTGGCTGCCGCCGGACTGGGGCTGCTCTTCCTGGTGGTCCAGTCCGTCTACCTCGGTGCGGTGCTCCGCTGGGAAGACCAGGAGACCGTGGGGCTCGGGTACTACGGCCGCCCGCTCGACGCGCGCAACCGATTCAAGCGGACCCTGCGTCTTCATGCCCGCCTGCTGGCCCCCATCCTCCGGCTGAACACGTACGCGGCACGGTTCGACTTCCGGCGGGTCAGTTTTTCCCACAAGGGGGTCGCCGGCCCGCTGGGGACCTGCAGTTCGGAGAGCTTCGCCGCAGGCGAGAGCTACCAGCCTCGTCCCGAGGACATCTTCGTGGTGACGCAGATGAAATGCGGCACCACGTGGATGCAGCAGGTGGTGTACGAGGTGCTGCACCGCGGGCGCGGAACCCTGGTGGAGACGGGGACGGAACTCTACGCGGTGTCGCCCTGGCTCGAGGGACGCAAGAGCGTGCCGGTGACGCTGGCTCCGGCGCTCGGCGCCGAACGGCCGGGGCGCATCATCAAGACCCATTTCCCGGCCGCGCTCTGCCCGGAAGCCCCCCAGACCCGGTACATCTACGTGGCGCGCCATCCGGTCTCCTGCCTCGCCAGCTGCATGGATTTCATCGCCACGAACGTTGGCGGGCTGGCGCCCGGCATCGAGGCTTGTGTGGAGTGGTTCTGCTCCCGTGAGCTGATGTGGTGGGGAACGTGGCCCGATCACGTGGCGGGATGGTGGGATCGGGCCCAGCGGCAGCAGAATGTACTCTTCCTCTATTTCGAGGACATGAAGCGGGACCTCCCGGGGACGGTGCGGCAGGTGGCGGCCTTTCTCGGAGTGGAGCCGCTGTCAGAGGCGGAGGTCGCCGCGGTGGCCGGAAAGTGCGGCTTCGAGTACATGCAGCGGCACCAGGACATGTTCGAGATGCACCCGCCGCATCTGCTCCAGGCCAACGCGGAGCTGTTCGTGCGCGGCACCGCCGACCGGCATCTCGACATCCCGGAGGAGCACCGTCAGCGGATCCTCGGGTGGTGCGGCCGGCAGCTGGAGGGACGCGCCTTCCCGGTCGAGCGAGCCTATCCCGATGTCGCCAGGGCGGGCGCGGCAGAATCAGGCTCTGCCGGTGGAGGCTGATCCTGCCTATTTTGGGCTGTCGGCTGGTGGTCCGGCCGGCGCACGTCGACTCTAACCGACCCTTCCCGTGTCCGACGCCACCACGCCTGTCATCCTCGCCGCCTGCCGCACGCCGATCGGCAAGTTCCTCGGCGGCCTGGCTTCCTTCACCGCACCCCAGCTGGGCGCGCTGGTCATCCGGGAAGCGGTCCGCCGGAGCGGAATCGATCCTGCCGCGATCGACGAAGTCATCATGGGGCAGGTCGTGCAGGGCGGCAGCGGCCAGGCGCCGGCCCGCCAGGCGATGATCCATGGCGGGGTCCCGCCGGCGGTTCCCGCCCTCACGATCAACAAGGTCTGCGGGTCGGGGCTCAAGGCCGTGATGCTCGCCGCCCAGGCCATCAAGGCCGGCGATGCCCAGTGCATCGTCGCCGGCGGCCAGGAGTCGATGTCCGCGGCGCCCCACTATCTCTTCGGCTACCGTGGGGGGGTGAAGGCGGGGAACCAGACTCTCGTCGACGGCATGATCCACGACGGGCTGTGGGATTCTTTCGGCCAGAACCACATGGGCGAATACGCCGAGTACACCGCGAAGAAGGCCGGGGTCTCGCGGCAGGAGCAGGACGAATTCGCTGCGGGGAGCCACCTGAAGGCGGTCGCCGCCCAGAAGGCCGGCAGGTTCACGGCGGAGATCCTCCCGGTCGAAGTCAAGGCCAAGGCCGGCACCATCTCGATCGGGGCGGATGAGAGTCCGCGGGGTGATACCAGTACGGAGGCGCTCGGCAAGCTCAAGCCGGTGTTCGTGAAGGATGGCACCGTGACAGCGGGTAATGCGCCCGGCCTCAACGACGGCGCGAGCGCGCTGGTAGTGGCCTCGCTTGCCTTCGCCAAGGCTCACGGCCTCACGCCGATGGCGCGGATCACGGCCTACGCCACCGGCGGTGGCGAGCCCAGGGAGCTGTTCTTCGCCCCGATTCTGGCAGTGCAGAATCTGATGAAGAAGGCCGGCACGACCATCGGGAGCTATGACCTGATCGAGGCCAACGAGGCCTTCGCAGTGCAGGCGCTGGCCGATGGCCGCGGTCTCGGATGGGACTGGGGCCGCGTGAACGTGAATGGCGGGGCGGTGGCGCTGGGGCATCCCATCGGGGCGAGCGGGGCCCGCATTCTCACCACGCTGCTGTACGCGCTCGGAGATCACCAGAAGTCCAACGGCCTCGCGACTCTCTGCCTGGGCGGCGGGAACGCGGTGGCTCTCTCTGTCGAACGGATCTGAGGCCTATGCCAACGTCATTCACCCAACCGAACGGACGCACCGAGGCCGCCGCCATGAGCCGCGCCTTCCGCTGGCCCATCAGCATCGCGGCCGGGGCCCTCATCGTGGCGCTGGCCGCGCAGGTCGCGGTCCCGCTTCCGTACTCCCCGGTGCCGCTCACGCTGCAGGGGCTCGCCGTGCTGCTCGTCGGTGGGCTGTTCGGCGGCTCGGTGGGGGCCGCTTCCATGGTGCTCTACCTCCTGGCCGGAGCGTACGGCGCACCGGTGTTCGCCTTCGGGGGTAGCGGACTTGCCCGGCTCCTGGGCCCGACCGGCGGCTACCTGCTGGCCTTTCCATTGGCGGCGTTCATCGCCGGGCGGCTGGCGGCGCGCGGCCAGTTCCTTCGATGCCTGTTCGCGGCCGCCATCGGCATGGTCGCCATCCATGCCGCGGGGCTGGCCCAGCTGACCATCCTGCTCGGCGACAGCGCCAGGCCTCTCGCGATGGGAGTCATCCCGTTCGTGGTGCAGGATTCGCTCAAGGTCGCGCTGGCGGCCCTGGTGCTCTGGCGCGGGCACGGGGTCCTGCGGCCACGGGCGTGACGTCGGCCGGAGGGGAGGAGAGGGTCCCAGTCGTGCGCGCCGTGGGCTGGACGGTGGCCTACCTTGGGCTCGGCTTCGGCCTGATGCTGGGTCTGTTCGCATTGCTCGCGCCGACACTGGTCGGCACCAACGGGCGCCCCGGGGAAGTAGACCCCGGGGCGCTGTTGCTTCAGACCATCTCTGGCTTCGCGGGGTTCGGGATTGCCACTCTTCTGGTTGGCTTCAAGGCGCTCGGACTCGACTGGGCGGACCTGCGGTGGTCGCCGACCGCCGGTGCCGGGAACGGTTTCGGCCGCGGCATGGCGATTGGAGGCGCCGCCGCGGCGGGAGCCGTCCTTCTGAGCCTACCGCTGGGCCGGGCTGGCTTCGTGACCGAGGCGGGATCACTCGGCGGGTACGTTCGGGGCCTCGGCGCGTCACTCCTGCTGCTGGCTCCCGCCGCACTCCTCGAGGAGGTCATGTTCCGGGGGGTGGGGCAGGTCGCGCTCGCGCGCGCCATCGGGCGAGGCTGGGCGGTTGTCGCTCTCTCCACGGTGTTCGCGCTACTCCACGTCCTGAACCCCAATGCCACCCCCCTGGGGATTCTCAACGTGGGGCTCGCCGGGGTGCTTCTGGGATTTGCCTTCTACATGCCGGGGGGAATCTGGACCGCGTGGGGAGCGCACCTGGGCTGGAATGGCGCCCTGACCGCCTTTGATGCGCCCGTCAGCGGCATGCCGTTCCACATCCCGATGTTCGACTACCTGCCCGGTGGGCCGTCCTGGCTCACCGGTGGCCGGTTCGGTCCTGAAGGCGGCCTGCTGGCAAGCGGCATGATCGCGGCCGCGATCGTGATGGCCCGGCGATGGGCCGGAAAGGAGCTGGCGTGATGCAGGTAGCCGTCATCGGGGCAGGCACGATGGGGAATGGCATCGCCCAGGTCTTCGCGACCTCGGGGCACGACGTGACCATGGTCGACGTCTCCGCTGCCGCCCTGGAGAAGGGGCTGAATGCGGTCCGGGGAAGTCTCGCGCGGGTGGTGAAGAAGGGCGGCCTCACTCAGGAGGCCGCCGACCAGGTGGTGGCCCGCATCCGACCCGCGACCGCGGTCGCGGACGCCGCCGCCGCCGACCTCGCGATCGAGGCCGCCACCGAGCATCCGGGGCTCAAGTTCTCGCTGTTCGAGGAACTGGATCGCCACTGCCGGCCCGAGGTGATTCTGGCGACCAACACCAGTTCCATCTCCATCACCGAGATCGCCGCCCGGACCCGGCGCCCCGAGCTGGTCATCGGGATGCACTTCATGAACCCGGTGCCGGTGATGCAGCTGGTCGAGGTCATCCGCGGCCAGGCGACCAGCGACGCCACCACACAGGCCGTCATGGAGCTCGCCACCCGCCTGGGGAAGACGCCGGTGGAGGTCAACGACTATCCGGGCTTCGTTTCGAACCGTGTGCTGATGCCCATGATCAACGAAGCGGTGTACTGCGTGATGGAGGGTGTCGCCAGGCCCGAGGCGATCGACACCGTCATGAAGCTTGGCATGGCGCACCCGATGGGCCCGCTGGCGCTGGCGGACCTTATCGGGCTGGACACCTGCCTGGCGATCCTGGAGGTGCTGCACCGCGGGCTCGGGGACGACAAGTACCGCCCCTGCCCGCTGCTCAGGCGCATGGTGGCCGCCGGCCACCTGGGCCGAAAGTCCGGCAAGGGCTTCTACAGCTACTGAGGAGCGAGCATGGACGTGTTCAAGCCGATGGCGGCGTACGCGCACGAGCAGCTGGTGTTCTGCCATGAGCCCTCGTGCGGCTACTTCGGTATCATCGCCATTCACGACACCACCCTGGGGCCGGCGCTGGGGGGCACCCGGTTCTGGAACTACGCCTCGACCGAAGACGCCGCCACCGACGCCCTCCGGCTGGCCCGCGGGATGAGCTACAAGTCCGCCGTCGCGGGATTGAACCTCGGCGGCGGGAAGTCGGTGATCGTCGGGGACAACAAGCGGGCCGACCGCGAGGCGCTGTTCCGCACCCATGGCCGGTTCGTGGATACCCTCAAGGGGCGCTATATCACTGCCGAGGACGTCGGGACCAGCCCGGCGGACATGGAATACGTCCGGATGGAGACGGCCAGTGTGGCCGGGCTGCACGGCCGTTCCGGGGATCCGTCGCCTGTCACCGCCTATGGTGTGTATGTCGGCATGAAGGCCAGCGCCCGGGTACGCTGGGGGTCGGACAGCCTCGCCGGCAAGAAGGTGCTGGTCCAGGGGTGCGGCAACGTGGCGCGCTTCCTCTGCGAGCAGCTTCATGCCGAAGGGGCCAAACTGGTCGTGACCGACATCGATGCCGAGAAGGTGAAGCGGGTGGTGAAGGCGACCGGCGCCGAGGCGGTGGACCCGGAGGCGATCTACGATGTGAAGGCGGACATCTACTCGCCCAATGCGCTGGGGGCCACCATCAACGACGAGACCCTGAAGCGGCTCAAGGTGGAGATCATCGCCGGCGGCGCCAACAACCAGCTGGCCGAGGAGCGCCATGGCGAGGCGCTGGAACGGCAGGGGCTGCTCTACGCTCCGGATTACGTGATCAATGGCGGAGGGGTGATCAACGTCTACGGTGAGCTGATGGGGTGGGACCTCGAACGGGCCAAGCGGAAGGCGGCGGGGATCTACGACACTCTGCTCAGGATCTACGGCCTGGCCTCGAGCCAGAAGATCCTGACTTATCTGGCGGCGGATCA
>JAOUIC010000062.1 GCA_029884275.1 Gemmatimonadota bacterium
CTCGATCCGGCCGACTGGCTCAAGCGGAAGCGGTAGGGGCTACCCCGCGATCGAATCGGCGCTGCCGATCCGCCCGTCGGCCTGGGCCTTGCCCTGCTGCAGCGCGGCCTCCGCCAGCAGGAAGAGGTCGGAGGGGGTGCTCGCGCCAGGGTGGGGAAAGGTGACGACGCCCCCGGTGAGCGCGGGGCGCTCCTCGCTCGGCAGGCCCTCGAAGGCATGGGCGCCGATCCGCCGACGGACCCGCCCGATTGACGCCCGCGCCCCCTCGATGTCCGTCTCGGGAAGCACCAGCGCGAATTCGTCCCCGCCGTAGCGGCCCACCAGATCGGGGGAGCGGACCTCGCGCTGCAGCAGGCCACCGAGTTCGCCCAGCAGCCGGTCGCCCGCCTCGTTGCCGTGGCGCTCGTTGAACCCCTGCAGGTGGTCCACGTCGAGCAGCACGAAGCTGAAGCTCAGCGAATACCGCCGGGCCCGCTGGAACTCCTCGTCGAGCCGGCGGTCGAGCGCCTCGAGGTTGGCGCACCCCGTCAGCAGGTCCCTGACCTGGGCGCTCGCCTGCCGGCGCGCCTGGCTCGCGCGGCGCTCGTCCGTCTCGAGCAGCCTGGCCGCCGCCTGCAGCAGCCGCTCGGCGAAGGCCAGCTGGTCTTCGCTCAGCGGCGGATCGTTTCGGCCGGTGCGGAGCAGGAACGCCCCCGCGGGGCGGCCGTGAAGCTGAACCGGGATCACCGCGATGCTCCGCACATCAGCCGTCACGCCGAGCTCCTGCCACAGCGGCCTGATGTCGGTGAACAGACGGTCGCGCTCGAGATCGGGAATGAACACCATCTTCTCGGACTGCAGCGCCTGGCGGATCTCCGGGTAGCGGTAGAGGTCCACCCGCAGATCCCGGGTCGTCGGCTTCTCGCACACCGCCGCCACCCGGCCGTAGCGCTCCCACGGGGTGGCGAAGAGGAAGGAGCAGCGGGGCAGCTCGAGCGCCAGGCCCACGCGGCGCACCAGGGTCTCGACGATGTCGTCGCTGCGGATCGAGGAGGCAAGCTCCTCCAGGATATCGAACATCAGTTCGCGCCGGTACGCCACCACCCGGCTGGCCTCGGGAGCCGGGGCACGGCGCAGCCGGGCGGAGACCCGCGCGACGAGCTCGGCGAAGTTGATCGGCGAGGACAGGGCGTCGTCGGCGCCCATCCCGAGCGCCCGGCACACGCCCTCGGCTCCCTCCTCGCCCAGCACGGCCAGGCGGGGCACCGCGTGCCAGGCCGCGCCGCTCAGCCGGCCCAGCGCCTGGTGGAGGTGATCATCGGCGCGAGGCACGGTGAGCAGCACCAGGTCGGGCGGGATGATGGAGCCGGGGCCGAGGGCGGGGCCGAGGTCCTCGACCAGGGCGTAGCCCGCCCTGGCCAGCGCGCGCTCCAGCCCTTCGGGCCGCGTCGTGGCATCACCCAGCAGGAGGATGCGCGGCGGCTGGGGTGAGGTCTTGTGGTCGGGGTCTGGCATGGTGGCAGTGGAATATTTCCGGGCGGCACCACTTGTGGCAACGGGGGTGGGAGCGGATGCGACGTCTTGAACGCGCGGCGGGAGAGAAGCTCGGGGCGCATGTCTCCGCCCAGGGCGGGGTCCACACGGCCCCGGACCGGGCGGTGGAGATCGGCGCTACCGCGCTCCAGCTGTTCACCAAGACGCCGAATCAGTGGCGCGAACCCGCGCTGGATGACGAAGTCGTCCTCAGATTCCGCGAGGCGCTGGCCCGATCGGAGATGCGCGCCGTGGTATCCCACGACTCCTACCTCATCAACCTGGCCTCGCCCGATCCGGTGCTGCGGGCCCGTTCGGTGGAGTCGTTCGTCGCCGAGCTCGGTCGCTGCACCCGCCTGGGCATTCCGTTCGTGGTCTCGCACCCCGGCAACTACATCGACGGCCGCGCCCGGGGGCTGGAGCGAAACGCCACCAGCTACGCCGCGGCGCTCCGGCGCGTCCCGGGCGAGGTCATGGTGCTGCTGGAAACCACCGCCGGAACGGGAACGGCGCTGGGGTCGACCTTCGAGGAGCTCGCCGAGCTGCGCTCCCGGATTCCGGAACCGATGCGGCACCGGATCGGATTCTGTGCCGACACCTGTCACCTCTACTCCGCCGGGTACGATCTGGTGGGCCGGTACGATGCCGTGTGGGAAGAGTGGGAGCGGGTGATCGGCCTGTCGCACCTGCGCTGTCTCCACCTCAACGATTCGAAGACGCCGTTCGGCTCCCGGCGGGATCGCCATGAGCTGATCGCCGAAGGCAGCCTCGGAGCCGGCCCCTTCAGGCGGATCATGAGAGACGCCCGACTGGCCCACACGATCAAGCTCATCGAGACCCCCAAGGGAGACGACATGGTCACGCTCGACCGCAAGATGCTGCGACGCCTGCGCGCCTACGCCCGGGCTCCCGGGGTGCGTTGACCCACCTGCCCTCGGCACCCATCTTTGCCCCATGCGAATCTCCTCCTGCTGTCTCCTCTCCCTGGCGCTGCTGGCGCCCGCCGCCCTGCCGGCCCAGGTCCGGTACAGCGCCTCGCTGGGGGTGCTCGGTGGCACGCCCCTCGCCCACGACCAGCTTTTCCAGGAGATCGAGGTGCAGCAGGACCTGGCTCCGACCGTGACGCTCGGCGTCTCGTTTCCGGTCTCGAAGCGGGAGTTCCTTGGCCTCGAAGCGGCCCTGGGGTTCGGCGGGGTGACCACGGTCGAACCCGGCTACCCCGATGTGGAGGGGCCCTCCTTCACGACCCTGAGCCTCACCGGCAGCGTGGACGGACCCGTCATCGGCCCGCTCCGCTACCGGGTCGGCGCCGGACTGCTCAAGTACCTGCCGGAGGAGGCGGGCATCTTCGCCGAGGGAGGCCCCCTGCTCCTCGTGCTCACCGCCGGAACGGATGTGCGCCTGGTCACACGGGGGAGCTTCACGCTGATGGCCAGGATCCGGTACGACTACCAACGATTCACCACCGACCAGCTCCAGTTCTCGGGGTTCTCGCGGACACAGGACGTGCACCGCCTGGGCTTCGGTCTTGGCGTGGACTACAGCCGCCCATGAGCCGCACACTCCTCGCCGGTCTGGCCGGCATCGCGATCCTCGCAGCCTGCAGCGACATCGTCTCACCGGTCCGCAACGCACGCTACGACTGGCGCCTGATCGTGGCCTACGACAGTGCCGGTCCGCGCCTCGACACGCTGAGCTTCCATTGGCCCAGGAACAGCGTCCCGGTCAAGCTGTGGGTGGAAGATGCCTCGGACCTCAAGGCGCGGGCACGGGAGGGGATCGCGCTCTGGAAGGACGCGTTCCTCTACGGGGAGTGGGATGCCCGGCTGGTGGACGACTCCACCTCGGCCGACGTCATCATCCGCCTGCTCCAGCCGCCACCGCTCCCGGCCGGAGCGATCCGGATGGCGGCCAGCGTCGAGCCCTGCTTCGGCGCCACCGACGTCGATACCGGCGCAACCCGGTTCGAGATCGTCCTGCCCGTCCGGAGCTATGTCTTTCCGTCCCTGCCCAACGACCCCGGGCTGGAAGACTGCATGCGGCACGTGACGTCGCACGAGATCGGGCACACCATGGGGCTGTTCCAGCACTCGCCCGATTCGCTGGATCTCATGTACGGCGTCCCGGCCGTCGACTTTCTGAGCGAGCGGGATGTCGGCACGGCGGAGAACGCCTATCACTTCACGCCGGACATGGTGCCGGTCCGCCCCTAGCCTCTCCCGTCCGCGCCGCGCCGGCAGTTGCCTCCGGACCAACCGGTGCCGAAATTCCCCGCCCCGGGCCAGGAGACCCCTGACCCGTCCCCCGAAGGAGCGCGCCAACGATGACCCCGACTGGTTCCGCCACGACCCCGCGCGTCAACGCGCCCGCATGGGTCAAGCACCTCCGGCTCAAGGAGTGGGTTACCGAGATGGCGACGCTGACCCAGCCCCGCCACGTTCACTGGTGCGATGGTTCGGATGCCGAGAATCAGACCCTGCTCGCCGAGATGGTCGCGGCGGGCACGCTGACGAAGCTCAACGATGTGAAGCGCCCCGGCAGCTATCTCGCCCTCTCCGACCCCAACGATGTCGCCCGGGTCGAGGACCGCACGTTCATCTGCAGCCGCCGCCGGGATGACGCCGGGCCCACCAACAACTGGGTGGAGCCGAAGGAGATGCGCGCCACCCTCCGACGGCTCTTCACCGGCTCCATGCGGGGTCGCACGATGTACGTGGTTCCGTTCAGCATGGGCCCGCTTGGCTCGCCGCTGTCCCAGATCGGGGTCGAGATCACCGACTCGCCCTACGTGGTCGTCAACATGCGGATCATGACCCGCATGGGACGCGGCGCGCTCGAGGCGCTGGGCGACCACGAGTTCGTACCCTGCGTGCACTCGGTCGGGCTGCCGCTCGCCGAGGGCGAGAAGGACGTCCCCTGGCCCTGCAACCGTGACGAGAAGTACATCGTGCATTTCCCGGAGGAGCGGAGCATCTGGAGCTACGGGAGCGGATATGGGGGCAACGCCCTGCTGGGCAAGAAGTGCTTCGCGCTCCGGATCGCGTCGGTGATGGCCCGGGACGAAGGCTGGATGGCCGAACACATGCTCATCCTCGGGCTCCAGGCGCCGGACGGCGAAAAACGCTACCTCGCGGCCGGATTCCCGAGCGCGTGCGGCAAGACCAATCTCGCCATGCTCCTGCCCCCGACGGGATGTGAGGGGTGGAAGGTCACCACCATCGGTGACGACATCGCCTGGATCCGGCCCGGTCACGACGGCCGGCTGTACGCCATCAACCCGGAGGCGGGGTTCTTCGGCGTGGCCCCGGGGACTTCGGAGAAGTCCAACCCGCAGGCCATGGCAACGATCCGGGCCAACACGATATTCACCAACGTGGCCCTCACCCCGGACGGTGACGTCTGGTGGGAGGGCATGACCGACTCCCCGCCGCCCGAACTCACCGACTGGCAGGGACAGCACTGGACCCCCGGCTGTGGCAGGAAGGCAGCGCATCCCAACGCCCGCTTCACCGCCCCGGCTTCGCAGTGCCCGTCCATGGATCCGGACTGGGAGATCCCCGCCGGGGTGCCCATCAGCGCATTCCTGTTCGGCGGCCGCCGGGCCTCGCTCGTCCCCCTCGTCTACCAGGCGGTGAACTGGAACTTCGGCGTCTATCTCGCCGCGACGATCGGGTCAGAGACCACCGCCGCCGCCGCCGGAGCCGTGGGGCAGGTCCGGCGGGACCCGATGTCGATGCTGCCGTTCTGCGGTTATCACATGGCGGACTACTTCAACCACTGGCTGCAGGTGGGTCGGCAGATCGCCGACCCGCCCCGCATCTTCTGCGTCAACTGGTTCCGCAAGGACGCCGATGGCCAGTTCATCTGGCCCGGCTACAGCCAGAACATCCGCGTGCTGCAGTGGATCTTCAACCGGGTGCGGGGCCGGACCGGCGCGACCGAGAGCCCGCTCGGCTGGATGCCGAAATACGAGGACCTGGACTGGAAGGGCCTCGAGGGCTTCGGGCCCGAGGCATTCCGCGATCTCATGTCGGTTCCGCGGGAGGCCTGGAAGGGGGAGGTGCTCTCGCACCAGGAGCTGTTCGAGAAGCTGTACGACCGGATCCCGAAGGAGTTCATCCACATGCGCGAGCTGGTACTCTCCAGCCTCTGGCGTTCCGCGGAGGAATGGAAACTGGCCCACGAGACGCTGGGGGACTGACACCGGCCGCGCCCGCGATCCCGCGGCGCCCCTCTCCGTCAGCGGACCGCACCATGCGTGAACTGGAAGTCATCCGGGACCCCCTCTGGGACAACATCCGCCTCGACCCGGCGGCGCTGGCGGTGCTCGACACCGCGCCGATGCAGCGGCTCCGGTACATCCGCCAGCTGGGTCATGCCTTCCTGGTGTACCCGGGCGCCACCCACACCCGTTTCGAGCACGCCCTCGGCGCCTACCACCTGACCCGGCGGGCGCTGGCGGCCCTCGAGGAGCGGGGCGAGCTGCGGGAGGTGCCGGAGAGCGAGCGGTCAGCGGCCCGCCTCGCCGCGCTGCTGCACGATGTCGGGCACTACCCCTTCTCCCACGCGCTCGAGGAGGCCGGCTTTCCGCACCACGAAGGCCTCGGTGTGGCCAAACTGGGACGCCCGCCGCTCGCTGGCGAGCTGGCAAAGCTGGGGCCGACCGGGTTCGCCGATCGAATCGGCCGCTTCATCACCGGTCGGAGCGGCAGCCCGCTGCAGGGCCTGATCTCCGGCTCACTCGACCTCGACAAGATCGACTACCTGAGCCGCGACGCGCGGATGTGCGGCGTCCCGTACGGTGCGGTGGACGTGGACCGGCTGCTCGCCGCCCTCACCCTCATCGAGGCGCCCTCGGGCCGTCTGGAAGTCGGGGTGCACGAGAAGGGAATCAGCGCCCTCGAGTCGCTGCTCTTCGCCAAGTACCAGATGTACCGCAACGTGTACTGGCACCACGCGGTCCGAAGCGCGACCTGCATGTTCAAGCGTGCGGTGCGGGCGGCGGTGGCCGCGGGGGCGCTGACCACCGAGGCCGTGGCGAACGCCACCGACGACGGCCTCACCGAGCGGCTGAGCACCGCCGACCCGACCGGGTTGGCCCGCGCCGTGCCGGCGCGCCGCCTCTTCAAGCGTGCGCTGGATCTGCCGGCCAGCGAGGTGCCCGCAGAGACCACCCCCTGGATTCGCGAGCGCCCGGATCTGCTGGAGCGGGTGGAGGACCGACTGGCGGGCGAGGCCGGGCTCGAAGCGGGGGAACTGCTGCTCGACTTTCCCAGCCATCCGTCCATGCTCGCGGTCGATCTCCCCCTCCGTACCCGGCACGGCGCGGTAGAACGGCTCACCGGCGAGGGCCGCGCGGGGCAGTTCGGCCTGCCCCGGGTGGCGACGGAACTCTACCAGAGCGCCCGGCGGCTCAGGGTCTTCACCGCCAAGCCAGTCACGCGTGACCTCGGCCGGGTGCGCGAACTGGTCGCGATGGGGCCGCCGCACATCGAGGGATGGTTGGGCGGGACGGCGGCGGCCCTCTAACCAGCTCCCATCCGGCGCGGGCTGGGGCGCCCCTACTCGTGCCGGATCGCCTCCACTGGTGGCAGTCGCGACGCCCGCAGCGCCGGATACATCCCGAAGACGACTCCCACAAGCAACGCGGCCCCCGCTGCCACCGCGAGCGTCCCCCAGCTGAACGCCGCGTACACCTGGGCCTCAGTCCGACTGCGGATGAAGGAGGTGATCGCGAACGCGCCCGCCATCCCGATGGCCGCGCCAACTCCGCTCCCCAGGCCGGAGATCGCCACCGACTCAGCCAGGAACTGCACCAGCACCTCCCGCCGCCGGGCGCCGACCGCCTTGCGAATGCCGATCTCGCGGGTCCGCTCGGTGACCGCCGCGAGCAGCACGTTCATGATCCCGATCCCGCCAACGAGGAGGGAAATCCCGGTGATCGCACCGAGGGCGAGCTTGAAGACGAGGAACCCCTGCGCCGCCTGCGCCACCCGAGCCTGGTTCGAGGTCACCCGTATCACCCGCCGCCAGTCCCCGTATCGGGACGCGAGCCACGCCTCCACCCCGCGCTGCACCACCGCCACCTCCTCGACCGTCCGCGCCTGGAGGACCAGATCGCGCGCCCTGGGGCGCGGCGTCGGAGCCAGCGCATCGCTCTCGGCTTCCAGCGGGACGAATGCCGTCCCGGCGCGTTCGCCGTTCCTGGCCTCGCGAACCCCGATGATGGTCCGGTCCCGCCCCCGGAGACGCACCTGCCGGCCGATGGCCTCCGCCGCGGGCCGCTCCGTGAGCCGGGCTGAGAGGCGCGCGGTGAGAACCAC
>JAOUIC010000063.1 GCA_029884275.1 Gemmatimonadota bacterium
GATGTAGTCCTTGATCCGCTCCTGCAGCGGGGTCCACTTGTGGTGGATCACCCCCAGGACGTGATAGCACTCCTGCACCGACTTCACGATGACCCGGATCGCCATCAGGTCGTAGATCTCATCGAACGGCTTGCCGCGGCGTTTCATCTTCTGGTAGATGGACCAGAGATGCTTCGGGCGGCCGGTGACCTCCGACCAGGTGATCCCCGCCTGCTTGAGTTCGCGCTCCAGCGGCTCCTGGAAGGTCTGGAGCAGCATTTCACGCTCGACGCGGCGGGAAGCCACCTGCTCCGCCAGCGCCCGGTAGTCCTCCGGCTCGAGGGCGGCGAAGGCGAGGTCCTCGAGCTCGGCCTTCATCCCCGCCATGCCGAACCGGTAGGCCAGCGGGGCATAGATCTCCCGCGTTTCGGTGGCGATGCGCTCCTGCTTCTCGGCCGGGAGCGAGCCGAGCGTCCGCATGTTGTGCAGCCGGTCGGCGAGCTTGATGATGATGACCCGCGCGTCCTTGGCGATCGACAACAGGAACTTCCGGTAGTTCTCGACCTGGCGTTCCGCGGTGGAGCGGAAGGTGAGCGAGGAGAGCTTGGTGAGGCCGTCCACGATGCCGGCCACCTCGGGCCCGAACTCGCGGGCGACATCGTCCGCCCGGATGTCCGAGTCCTCGACCACGTCGTGCAACAGCGCCGCGACGATCGAGGTGGTGTCGAGCAGCTGCTCCACCAGGGTCCCCGCCACCGCGATCGAGTGCTGGATGTAGTCCTCGCCGGACGCCCGCTTCTGCCCCCGGTGCGCCGAGGCGCTGAACCGCAGGGCACGGTCGATCTGCTCGAGGTCCAGCCGGTCGGCATGGCGCTCGAGGAGAGCCCGGAAGTCGGGCGCGATCTCGGGAAGAATGCTGGTCACGATCCGCCGGTCGTTTGCTCGCCAAGGTGATGGAGACACGAACACTTTCCCCGGGCCGCCGGGCCAGGGGAAGTCCGCCCCCTCTCTGGGAGGACCTCCCAGAATGGGGCCAAAACACCGCGCCGTCAACGAGGAGGGGTCAGAGGAGTCCGGCGGAGGCGAAACTCAGGAACCGGTCGCCGGCCAGAATGACGTGGTCGTAGACCGGCAGATCGAGCAGGCGGCCGGCGTCCACCAGTTGGCGGGTCACCGCCCGGTCTTCGGGTGACGGGGTGGGATCACCGCTCGGGTGGTTGTGAACCACGATGATTCCGGCGGCGGCTTCGGCGATGGCGGAGCGGAACACTTCACGGGGGTGGACCAGGGAGCTGTTGAGGAGCCCGCGGGAGACCAGGACGTCACGGAGAACCCGGGCCTGGCTGTCGAGCGCCAGCAGGTGGAACTCCTCGACGGCCAGATCCCGGAGACGCGGTCCCAGGAGGGCGGCCACGTCAGCCGGGTCCCGGATGGCGGGGAGCGACGGGCGCTGCTCTTGCCAGAGGCGGGTAGACAGTTCGAACGCCGCGATCAGCCGGGCCGCCTTCGCGGGGCCGACCCCGAGGGTCCGGGTCAGTTCGGCCGAGGGGCGCGCCGCAAGCCCGCGAAGGGAGCCACCGCTCCTCTCGAGGAGGCTCGCGGCCAGGCTGACGGCATCGTTCCGGGCCGAGCCGGTGCCCAGCAGGATCGCAAGCAGTTCGACCGACGTGAGGGCGGTGGCGCCGAGCGCCCACAGGCGTTCACGGGGTCGATCGGGGGGCGCGATCCGAGCCATGGGCTCACAATAGAACGACCCACCGCGGGATGTGGTCTCAGGAAAACGCGATGCTCAGCGCCCCGCCCCGTGACATTTCTTGTACTTCTTGCCGCTGCCGCAGGGGCAGGGCTCGTTGCGGCCGACTTCCGGCGGCGGCGCTGCCCCGGTCGGGACGGGCCCGAGACTGGTGCGGACCGCCGCCGGCGCCGCCACCGCGCCGGTTGGTTCCGGCGTCGGCCGCTGGTTCCGCGCTCCCGGCGCGAACAGATCGTCGGAACTGGTGGAGGCGGCTGCCACCGCCGGGGCCCGCGCCCCGGCGGGGCCGGTGAGCGTCCGGGGCGGAGCGGGCATCCGCGGCGGTTCGGCGGTAACCTGGATCTTCAGGAACCGTTCGGTGAAGGTGGCGTGGATGTCGTGCATCAGGTCACCGAACATCTCGAACGCTTCCTTCTTGTACTCCACCAGCGGGTCACGCTGACCGTAGGCGCGGTACTGGATCGCGTTGCGCAGTTGGTCGAGGTCGTAGAGGTGGTCCTTCCACTTCTCGTCCAGCACCGTGAACATCACGGTCGAGAGCACCTGGGTGTCCACGTCCCCCGCCCCGATCTGTCGCCCGAACTCCTGCAGGTAGTCCAGCTTCCGGCGATAGGTCTGCTGTCCCGCCTCCCGCGCGGCCGCCAGGATGCGCTCCATCGTGGGCGTCGCGGCGGGATCGGCGATCGTGTCCGCCTGCACCAGAAACTGCTGCAGCAGCGCCGAGGTGACACCAGTGCGGTCGTATTCCTCCGGTTTCGCGGCGTCGCCGAGCAGCAGGGTCACGGCCCGTTCCATGGCCTGGTCCACCATCCGGGTGGCCTCGGCCTTGACCTGCTCGCCCCGTTCGAGGGCGAAGAGCCGGAGCGAGTAGACCACCTCGCGCTGCTGGTTCATGACGTCGTCGTATTCCAGCAGCCGCTTGCGCGACTGGAAGTTCTGCAGCTCGACCCGCCGCTGGGCCTGGCCGATGGCCCGGCTCACCAGCGGGTGCGAGATCACTTCGCCCTCCTCGGCCCCGCCCTTGTCCATCCACCGGGCGATCCGGTCGGTGCCGAACAGGCGCATCAGGTCGTCTTCCAGGGACAGGAAGAAGAGCGAGCGCCCCGGATCCCCCTGGCGCCCGGCCCGGCCGCGCAACTGCCTGTCAATGCGGCGCGACTCGTGCCGCTCGGTCCCGACAATCTGCAGCCCTTCGGCCATCTCGGTCCGCGGCACATCGGGGCCGAGTTTGATGTCGGTGCCGCGGCCGGCCATGTTGGTCGCGATCGTGATCGCGCCGCGCTGGCCCGCCATGGCGACGATCTCGGCCTCGCGCTGGTGGTACTTGGCGTTCAGCACTTCGTGCTTGAGGCCGCGCCGCTTGAGCTGGCGGGACAGCGTCTCGGACACCTCGACGGTCACGGTGCCGATGAGCACCGGCAGGCCGGCCGCGTGCAGCCGCTCCACCTCGTCCGCGATCGCGTTGTACTTCTCGCGCCGGGTCTTGTAGATGCGGTCATCCTCGTCCTCGCGCCGGATGGGGCGGTTGGTGGGAATGACGGCGACATCAAGCTGGTAGATCTGGAAGAACTCCTGCTCCTCGGTCTCGGCGGTGCCGGTCATGCCGGCGAGCTTGTCGTACATCCGGAAGAAGTTCTGGATGGTGATGGTGGCGAGCGTCTGGGTCTCGCCCTTCACCTGCACCCCCTCCTTTGCCTCCACCGCCTGGTGCAGCCCATCGGCCCAGCGTCGTCCCGCCATGACGCGGCCGGTGAACTCGTCCACGATCACCACCTGGCCGTCCTGCACGAGATAGTCGACCTCCTTCTCGTACAGGGCGTGCGCCTGCAGCAGCTTGTGGATGATGTGCAGCTTCTCGCTCTTGGCGGCGTACTCGGCTTCGACCTCCCGTCGGCGGGCGATGCGGCCCTCGGGCGAGAGCAGGGGGTCGCGGTCGATCTGGTGCACCAGCTCCGAGATGTCCGGCACGAGGAAGAGGGCGGGATCGTTGGGCGACATCGCGGTGGCGCCGCGGTCGGTGAGGTGCACCGCGTGGCCGCGCTCGTCCAGCACGAAGTACAGCTGCTCCTCGAGATCCCGCATGGTCTGCTGGCGGGTCGGGAGCTTGCGGTCGGCGATGTGGTCGAGCTCCACCCGCTGCACCGCCGACTTCACGCCCGTTTCGTTGAGCAGCTTGAGCAGCCGCCGGTTCTTCGGCATGCCGAGGCGGGCGAGGTAGAGCTTCACGGCGGCGTCACCCAGCGTCTTCGAGTCCGCCGCCATCGGCTCGGCCTCCGCCAGCAGGTTGCTCACGACGGCGCTCTGCTTCCGCACCAGCTCCACGACCTGCCGGTTGAACTGGCCGTACTTGTCGTCGTCCTCGTGGCCCACCGGTCCCGAGATGATGAGCGGCGTCCGGGCCTCGTCAATGAGGATCGAATCCACCTCGTCGATGATGGCGAAGGCATGCTCCCGCTGGACCCGGTGGTCGAGCGTGAAGACCATGTTGTCGCGGAGGTAGTCGAACCCGAACTCGTTGTTGGTGCCGTAGGTGATGTCGGCGCCGTATGCAGCTCGGCGTTCCGCCGAGGACGGCTCGGTATCGTCGAGGCAGGCGACGGTCAGTCCGAGGTACCGGAAGATGTGGCCCATCCACTGCGAGTCGCGGCGGGCGAGGTAGTTGTTCACCGTGACGAGGTGGGCCCCGCGTCCGGGGAGCGCATTCAGGTACAGCGGCAGGGTCGCGACCAGCGTCTTCCCCTCGCCCGTCGCCATCTCGGCGATCCGGCCCTGGTGGAGCACGATGCCGCCGACCAGCTGCACATCATAGGGCACCATGTCCCAGATCAGTTCGTGGCCGGTGACCATGACACTGGTCCCCACCAGGCGGCGGCAGGCCTCCCGCACCACGGCAAAGGCCTCGGGCAGCAATTCGTTGAGCGCGGCGGCGAGCGCACGCTTGTAGCGCACCTCGCACTCGTGGAGCCCCACCTCGAGCTGGTCGCGCTCGGCCGGATCGGCGCTGTCGTGCCGGCGCTGGCGGACCGCCTCGACTTCGGCCCTGGCGTCGCCGGTGAGTTCGGCGATGCGGGCACGGAGCCGCGGGGTCTCGGCCTTGAGCGCTTCCTCGGAGTATCCCTTGAGCACTGCTTCGCGACGCTTGATGGCGTCGACGAGGGGCTGGATTCTGCGGACTTCGCGGTCGAAACGCGTCCCGAAAACCTTGGTCAGGAGGGTCTTAAGCATCGGGCAAATATAATCGCTCGACCTGGATGAACTCGGCCACGGCGTCCGGGACCCAGTAGCGCAGCGACCGGCCTTCCACGACCCGCCGGCGGATCGTGGTCGCCGAGATGTCCACCACGGGAACCGTGACGGCGCGGTGCGGCCAGGGCAGCGTGGGGAGATCCGCCCCGGCGCGGGCGAACAGCACCAGTTCCGCCAGTTCTGCCAGGGCGCCCGCCTCGCGCCAGGACGGCAGTTCCCGGGCGGCGTCGGCCCCGATCAGGAGGGTGAACCTGTGGGCCGGCTCCCGTTCCCGGAGCAGGCGAAGGGTGTCGACCGAATAGGAGGGCCCCGGCCGGTCCAGCTCGGCCCGCTCCAGCCGGAATCGCGGCTCCCCCTCGATGGCAAGTGCCACCATCCGGCACCGGGCCTCGGCCGGCGCCGCATGGAGCCCGACCTTGAACGGCTGCTCGCGGGCCGGCACGAAGCGCAGCTCGTCGAGTGCCAGCGCTTCCGCGACCGCCTGACCGACGATGAGATGGCCGTGATGGATGGGGTCGAAGGACCCGCCGAAGAGACCGACCTGCATGACCTGCCCGGGGGCGCGTGCCTTCAGGTGCCGGTGGTGGTCGCGTCGGGGGCCACCGGGCAGGCGTGATCCACCCCTGGGTGAGTGGGGTGGAACCGCCGGATGTACCCGCAGACCTCGACGATGTCTTCCTCGTAGTCCAGCCGGCGGTAGGCGTCGATCAGCCGGAGGAGCGCGGTCGGGGTGATCGCCGCCTGCGGGTAGGTGGCCGCGATGTCCTTCAGGTACAGGATGGCGGAGTCGTAGGCCTTCAGGCGCAGGTAGTACTGGGCGGCCTTGTACTGCTTGAAGGCGAAGTCGTCCTCCAGCGCCCGGATGCGCATGCGGGCCCGTGGGGCGGCATCGGAGTCGGGATAGCGGTTGAGCAGTTCCTGATAGGTCGCCACCGCCGTCTGGCCGTAGGTCGGGTCGAGCTCGGGCCGGCGCCAGAGCTCGGTGTAGGCGTCCCCGGCCCGGAGCAGCGCCTCGGGGGCCAGCCGGGAATTGGGCGTTTCGTCGCTGACCTTCCGGAACTCCCGTGCCGCCTGCAGTTGCTGGCCCTGACCCAGCTGGCATTCCGCGAGTCGAAAGCGGGCCTCGAGGGCGAGCGGGTCGGCGGCGGGGATTTCGAGTGTGACGCGCTCGAACATTGTGGCGGCCTCGGCCCATTGCCCCCGGCCGTGGAGTGCGACAGCCTCGGTCCAGAGCGACTCGACCGCTTCCCGCGATATGCCCTGCGGCGTGGCGGCGGTCCGGACGTCCGCCGACCCGCCGCCGCAGGCGGCGAGCGCACCGGCCACCGCCCAGAGCCAGGCCATGCCTCTCATATCGTGTCCCCGGGGGCCGTCGCTGGACCGAGGCGGGCGAGCCGATCGGCCGCGGTCGCGCGGAGCGAGTCATCGCCCCCCAGGCCAATGGCGCGCTGGTACGCGGCGATCGCGGCGGGCAGGTCACCCTTGAGGGCCTGCGCATCGCCCAGCCCGATCAGGGCCCGCTGGCCGACCGGCGAGACGGAGTCGACCGCCAGCACCCGCCCGAACCACGCCATGGCTTCGTCGGGCTGCTCCACCAGCAGCGCGTCGCTGCCTAACTGGAGCCCACAGGCGCCGAGCCCGGCAACGGCCCGCTGGCGAAGCTCCCGGTCACGGCTGCGACGGAGGACCGCCTGGTGCACCGGCAGCGCCTCCCCGCACGCGGTGGTGCGGCGCAGCGCCTCGGCGTAGCCCAGCAGCGCCTGATCGGTCGCGGCCGCATCGCCCGCCGCCGCCAGCGCCAGGGGGCCGAGTCCAGCGGCCTCCTCCGGATCGAGCTCGCCGCCGCGCAGCAGCGCCAGGGTCTGCCTGGGCTTGACCCGTTCCGGGGCCAGCGACCGCAGCGCCTGGACCGTGATCCGCAGTCCGGCCTCATCGCCCTCGCGCTCGGCCGCGGCCGCCACCAGCGCCAGCCCGCGGGCGGCCTCGTCGGCACGGCTGCGGTCCAGGGCAACGGCGCGTTCGAACCCTTCGGTCGCCTCCCGGTACTCGCCAGTCCGGAGCGCGGCCGATGCCAGCTTCATCCAGATGTCGGCCCTGGATCCGTCATCCAGGGCCGCACGGTACTCCTGCAGCGCGATCACGAAATCTCCCTCGGCAAACGAGGCATCGCCGAGGCGCTCGTGATCCACCCCGCCGCCACAGGCGGCGAGCAGGAGGAGGGAAACCACCCGCCTCACCCCTCGGCCCGCTCCAGCAGAGCGAGGTAGGCCTCGACCCTGGCATTCTTGGGCCGCGCCAGCAGGCACTGACGCCACACCTCGGCGGCCCCCGCGGCATCGCCGGAGAGGTACCGGGCCAGCCCCAGCGAAGCCAGCGCGTCGATGAAGTTGGGCCGGTCGGCCACCACCCGCTCGAGTTCCTCGCGGGCCGAGAGGGCGTCCCCCGCCTCCAGCAGCGTCCGCGCGAGCCGGTAGCGGAGATCGGCGAAGCCAGGCCCAAGTTCCACGGCACGCCGGTACTGCTCGATGGCCTGCGCAATGCCACCGGCCTCGGCGTAGGCCGCCGCCAGCAGGGCATGGTGGTTGGCCAGATTGGCGGCGATGTGCGCCGGAAAGCCGGACGGCTGGGTCTGGTTGTGCGCCGCGGCCTGCTTGAACGCCTCCGCCGCCTCCTCGGTCCGCCCCAGATCGTTGAGCAGGATGCCCCGGTGGATGTGGGCCTCGATGTAGCGCGGGTTGCGTTCCAGCGCCTTCCCGAAATGCTCGAGCGCGCGCTGCGGCTGCCCCAGCATCGCGTAGCAG
>JAOUIC010000064.1 GCA_029884275.1 Gemmatimonadota bacterium
GACCCGCCCAGCGTGGTCTTCCCCGCGGTGCGCTATCTCCGCCAGGTGAGCGAGGAGCACCAGCGACGGCTGAGGCTCCGGCATCTCCTTCTCCTCCTGATCCGCACGGCGCTGATCCTCCTTCTGGTGCTCGCGGCCGCAAACCCGACCGCGCGAGCCGGCGGTACCTCGACCCACGCACCGGCGGCGCTGGTGGTGGTCCTCGACAACTCGCCATCGAGCGGGGCCGTGGCCGGTGGGGCGCCCGTCCTTGCGGGGCTCAAGTCAGCGGCCAGGCGCGTACTTGACCGGGCGGGCACGGGAGACGCCGTGTGGCTGATGACGGCGGATGGCGCCACGCGGCGGGGGCTTCCCGCCGAACTGCGCGTCGCGGTGGACTCGGCCGTTCCGGAGAGCCGGCGGCTCGACCTCGGCGAGGCGGTGAGGCAGGCGGCGGACATGCTCGCCGGTGACCCGCGTCCGGGGGGAATCGTCGTCATCTCGGATCTCCAGGCCAGTGCCCTTTCTCCAGTGCGTGTGCCGGTCCCCGTCACCGCGGCTCGGCCCGCCGAGGCACCGCCGGCCAACAGCGGGGTCGGGTCGATCGACCTGGGACCTCAGCCGTGGGCCGCTGGCAGCGGGACGGTCCTCGCGCGCCTGAGCGGCGAGCATCCCTCCACCGTTCCGGTGACGGTGACCGTGGGGGAGCGCCTGACGCGAAGCGCTCTCGCCACCAGCGGCATGGGGACAGTCTCGACCGCAGGCCTGTCGCCCGGATGGTGGATGGTTTCCGTGACGAAATCCCCGGATGAGCTCCGCGCCGACGACGAGCGTCTTGCTGTCGCGCACGCGGTTCCGCCCGCCCGGGTGAACTGCGGCGGCCTCGACCGCCACCTGTCGGCAGCCTGCGAGGTCCTCGTCGCGAGCGGGCGGTTCCGTCCCGGAGACGACATTACGCTCTCGGGTCTGGGCCGGGGTGCGTCGCTCGTGGCTCCCCCGAACGATCCGGCGCAGGTCGGCGCGCTCAACCGCGCCCTGGAGCGCCGCGGCTCTGCCTGGCGCTTCGGCCCGCTCGTCGTGACGGCGGCCGTCACCGACAGTGGCGCGCTGGTGGGACGCGAAACCGTCGCGCGGCGCCACGAATTGATCGCCGACCGGCCCGGCGCGGAGGCGGGGGTGGTCGCGACGGTCGGAGGCCGGCCGTGGGTGGTCCGGAGCGGTGACCTGATCCTGCTGGGGAGCCGGCTGGAGCCCGAGTGGACCGGACTGCCCCTGTCAGCGGCGTTTCCCGGCCTGGTGGACGCGCTGGCCAATCGCGTCGCGCGCGGCGACGCGATCGCGCTCACGGTGGCGGTGGGAGATCCGGCGCTGCTCCCGGGCCATGCCACCGGTGTGATGCGTGGGGACCGGCGGTGGCCGGCGGAGGGTGGCGGGGTGTTCCGGCCGCCGGCGACTGGCGCGTATTTCGTGGTGGCGGATCGCGACACCATCGGCAGTCTGGTCGCGGGGATCGACCCGCGCGAGTCCCACCTCGCCCGCGCGGACGGGGAACTGCTCGCCTCGCTCTGGCCGGGGGCGCGCCTGATCGATCTGGAAGCGGCTGCGGATGCCGCCTTCGAGTCCGCCGGCCAGGCGAGCCTCCAGACTCCGCTGTTGTGGCTGGTGCTGGTGCTGGCAGGAATCGAGCTGCTGCTGGCGACCGGCAGGCGGCGCACCCCGTGATCCTCTCCACCGTGGTGGATGCGTTCGAGCGCACCCGCTTCGCGCTCGAGCTTCGCGATCGCCTGCCGCCTCGCGGCACCGCGCTGGGGCTCGGCGGGCTGCCCGGTTCGAGTCCGGCGGTGATGGTGGCCTGGCTGGCGCGAGCCTACCGGCAGCGCCTGCTCACGGTCATCGCTACCACGCCGGCGGATGCCGAGCGGTGGGTCGCCGACCTCCTGCAACTGGCCGACGTCCCGGTGGCGCTGTATCCCCAGCGGGAATCACTCGGTGAAGAGGAACAGCACTACGAGATCGCCGGGGAGCGGGCCGAGACCCTGGCCGCCCTGCTGAACGGGAAGCTCCGCGTGCTGGTGACGACCGCGCGCGCCAGCCAGGAGCGCACCCGTATCGCGGCGCTCCTGCGAGGCGAGACCCTGCGGCTCCGCGCCGGGGCCGGCGGGGGGCCGCCGCTCACCGAGGTCGCCCGCGCGCTCGCCGCGATGGGATATGCCCGGGTGGCGACGGTGACCGAGGTGGCCCAGTACAGCGTGCGTGGCGGCATCATCGACCTGTACGGGTTCGGAATGGCGACCCCCGCCCGACTGGAGTACTGGGGAGACGACGTCGACTCGGTCCGCGCCTTCGACCTGACCAGCCAGCGGTCGGGCGACGCCCTCGAGGAGGTCACCGTCCTGCCTCTCGGGGGCGCGGGGTGCGGCGTCCCCGCATCCAGCCCCGATTCGCCTCGCCAGTCGCTGCTCGAGTTCCTGCCGGGGGACACCCTGGTCATCGAGGAGGCGCCGGGGGCGAATGGCGAGGAGATCGCGCGCGCCTGGCGGGAGGCGGAACACCACCTCGAGGTGGCCCGCCGGCTGGGGGAGGATGTCCCGGCCCGCGAGGCCGTGTTTGAATCCCCGGCGGTCTGGCAGGACCGTCTCGCGCAGTTCGCGCGGCTCGCGACGCGGGGGGAGCAGGTCGGTCTGAACGCGGGGTTCTTTCCCCCCGAGCCGGTGGACCGCGACATCCGCCGCCTGAGGGCGATGCTCGCGGCCGACGTGCCCACGGTCGTGCTGTGCGACAACGAGGGCCAGCGAGAGCGGCTGGAGGAGCTGCTGACCGAGGGTTCGGCGCGCATGCTCGCCACGCTGCTGGTGGGGGCGCTCGACGGCGGCTTCGTGATGCGGAGCCTCCGGGTGCTCACCGACCACGAGATCTTCCGCCGCGCCAGGCGGCTCCGCCGGCCCCGGCGCTACCGCCAGGCGGCCCCGTCCGCCGCAACCGGCCAGCTGCAGGCGGGCGACTACGTGGTCCACCTCGAGCATGGCATCGGCATGTACCGGGGCATCGCCACGATCCAGGTGGGGGAGTCTACCCTCGAAGTGGCGATCGTCGAGTACGAGGGGGGCGACCGGCTGAACGTGCCGCTCTACCGCATCGACCAGCTGGAGCGGTACCGCGCGGCGCAGGACGACGGCGACCAGCCGCCGCCGCGGCTGCACAAGCTGGGGGGATCCACCTGGCAGCGGGTGCGGGACCGGACCCGTCAGGCGATCCGGGAGATGGCCGCGGAGCTGCTCGATCTGTATGCCAGGCGCCGGGTCAGCGCCGGATACGCGTTCCCCCCCGACACCCGGTGGCAGCGGGAACTCGAGTCGGCGTTCCTCTACGAAGACACGCCGGACCAGCGCAAGGCCACCGAGACGGTGAAGCGGATGATGGAGCAACCCCTGCCGATGGACCTGCTGCTGGTGGGGGACGTGGGATACGGGAAGACCGAGATTGCGGTCCGGGCGGCCTTCAAGGCGGTGCAGGGCGGCAAGCAGGTCGCGGTGCTGGTGCCGACCACGATTCTCGCCGACCAGCATGCCCGCACCTTCACCGAGCGACTGGCCGATTTTCCAGTCCGCATCGAGGTGCTGTCACGGTTCCGCACGGTACGGGAGCAGAAGGCGGTGCTGGCGCGGCTGGCCAGCGGGGAGGTCGACGTCGTCATCGGGACCCACCGGCTGCTGTCGCGGGACGTCGTGTTCAAGGACCTCGGCCTGCTGGTGGTCGACGAGGAGCATCGCTTCGGCGTCAGGCACAAGGAGCGGCTCAAGGCGCTCCGCCTGACGGTGGACGTCCTCACCCTCACGGCGACCCCGATCCCGCGGACGCTGCACCTGTCGCTGGCCGGACTCCGCGACCTGGCGCTCATCGAGACGCCACCGCGCGATCGGTCGCCCATCCTGACCTTCGTCGAGCCGTGGGACGACGGCCTCCTGGAGGAGGCGTTCGCGCGGGAGCTCGACCGCGGCGGCCAGGTCTTCATGGTCCATAACCGGATCGAGACGATCGAGACGATCGCGGCGCGGGTGGGGTCGCTCGCGCCGAGGGCGCGGGTGGCGGTGGGACACGGGCAGATGGCGGCAGACGACCTGGAAGAGGTGATGCGCCGGTTCGTCGCGGGGGAGGTGGACATCCTGGTCTCGACCATGATCGTGGAGTCGGGACTGGACGTGCCGAACGCCAACACGATGGTGGTCCACGATGCCCACCGCCTCGGGCTGGCGCAGCTGTATCAGCTGCGCGGCCGGGTGGGGCGGAGCCACCGTCGAGCGTACTGCTACCTGCTGGTGCCGGACTCGATCGACCGCGACGCGGAAGATCGCCTGCGGGTGCTGGAGCACCACAGCGAGCTGGGCGCGGGCTACCGGATCGCGCTCCGCGACATGGAGATCCGCGGGGCGGGGAACCTGCTCGGTGCGGAGCAGTCGGGCCACGCCCAGGCCATCGGCTTCGACCTCTACCTCCGGTGGCTTGAGGAGACGGTGAAATCGCTGCGGGGCCAGGAGGGAGCGGTGGCCCAGCTGGCGCCACCCGAGGTGGTGCTGGACCGCCCCGCCTACCTCCCCGACGACTACGTGGCCGGAGACGACGTCAAGCTCGATTTCTACCGCCGACTGGCGCGTGCCGCCTCCTCTGGCGACATTCAGCAGCTTCGGGACGAACTGCGGGAGCGGTTCGGGCCGCTGCCCGAGGCGGCGGAAACGCTGCTCCACATGGCGCGGCTCAGGGTCGTGGGCGCCGGTCTTGGCGTGCAGCATCTGCTGGTCCGCGGCGATGAAGCGCGGCTCACCTTCCGTGATGGCGCGGCCCCCAGGTTCGCCGGGCTCTCCGCCGCGCTGGACCACGTGCAGCTCGCGGTCGATGTGCGGCGCACGGCGCCACTCGCCCTCCGCCTGACGCGTCTGGGAGGCGAGCCAATCGTGCCCTCGCTGGTGCGGGCCCTGGGCGCGGTGGCAGAGCGGCAGGGCTGAGATTCATGCGCAGGCAGCCCTGCGCCAACTTCGCGGGCCGCCCGGGCACGCGGTAACGAACCCAAGGAGCGGTCATGCGACGGTGGTCGTTTGCGGCGGTGGTGCTGGCGGTCCTCGGCGGGACGGGATGCAAGGAGATGTTCCAGGCCCGGCCTGATGTCGTGGCCGAAGCATCGGGCCAGACGCTGAGGGCGGAGCGGGTGGCGGAGCTGATGAACTCGATCAAGGGCTTCCCCATCTCCCGCGAGGCCGCCGACTTCCTCGCCAACATGTGGGTGGACCACACCATCTTCGCGCAGGCGCTCGCCGCCGGCCGGGACATGACCGACTCGGCCACGGCGGAGCGGGTGCTGTGGCCCGAGCTGGCCGAGCTCAAGGCGGGCCGGTTCCATGACTCGCTGGTCGCCGCGCGTGTTCCCATCACCGACCAGGTGGCCGACAGCATTTACGACACCGACGCGGTCCGGCTGCTGCAGCACATCCTGATCAGGGTCGAACCCAACGCCGAGCCGCCGGTGAAGGCGGAGGCCCGGACCAAGGCGGACCGCGCACTGAGCCGGGTGCGCTCGGGCGGCGATTTCGCGCGCCTCGCCGGGGAGCTGAGCGACGATCCGGGCAGCCGCCGTGACGGGGGGTACCTGCCCCCCGCGCCGCGTGGCCAGTACGTGACGGCGTTCGACAGCGCCGGCTGGACGCTGGCGCCGGGGGCCCTGAGCGGGCTGGTGGAGACACCGCACGGCTACCATATCATCCGCCGCCCGCCCGCCGCCGAGGTCCGTGACCGGCTGCTCGCCTTTGCACGGGAGCGGCTCGGCGTGCGGCTCGACTCCATGTACCTCGACAGCCTGGCCGGGCGGTACCAGCTGCGCGTCGACGGCGGGGCGGCGCAGTCCCTGCGGGCGGCGATCACCGACCGCACCGCGGCGGTGCGGTCGAAGAAGGTGCTGGCTCGCTACGACGGGGGCGACCTGACGGTCTCCGACTTCATGCGCTGGGCCGCGGCGCTGCCGCCGTCCTGGGGCACCCAGATGCTGCAGCAGCCGGACAGCTCCCTCACCGCATTCGTCGAGATCATCGGGAAGAACGAACTGTTGCTCCAGGAAGCGGAGCGGGCCGGCATCCAGCCGACTCCCGTCGAGTGGGCCAGCATGTACCAGACATTCCGCGCCCAGCTCGACACACTCCGGATGAACCTGGGGTTGTCGGCCTCGGAGATCAGTGATCCCGGGGCCTCCCCCGGCGACCGGGCCCGGGTGGCGGCCATGAAGATCGAGGGTTTCTGGGACAAGCTCGCCGTCGGCGGCACCAGGCCACGACCGGTCCCGCCTCAGCTGGCCTATGTGCTGAGGCAGGAGGCCGAGTTCTCGGTGGAGCAGGCCGGGATCGCCCGGGCGATCGAACTCGCGGCGGCGCTCAAGGCCCAGCAGGGAGAGGGACCACCCGCGGGGCCGCCGCCAGCGGGGCCGCCTGACTCGGCGGCCGCGGCTCAGCCTCCGGAGGCGCAGGGCCGGTGAGCATCCGCAGCTCGCGGTGCCCGGCGCTGCTGCTCTCCCTGCTGGTCCTCACCGGACCAGCGGCGGCGCAGGAAGCAGCGACGGGCTTCCGGTGCGAGAAGTCGCCGGAGGTGGTTGACCGGATCGTCGCGATCGTCGGGGATGCCGCGATCCTGGCCTCCCAGCTGGACGAGGAGATCTTCACTCAGCGGGCCCAGCAGTCGCCGCTTCCGACGACGGAAGAGGCGTTCCGCGCGCTCTGCCGGCAGGTGGTGTCCGATCTGATCGACGGCGAGCTGATGGTCCAGATGGCCCAGCGGGACACGTCGATCAAGGTGACCGACCAGGAGGTGGCGGACGGCGTGGACCAGCAGTTCCGCAACATCCGGCAGCGGTTCACCTCCGAGGTCGACTTCCGCGCCGAACTGCTGCAGTCGGGCTTCCAGACGCCGGAGGAGTTCCGGCGCTGGCTGGGGGAGAACCAGCGCAAGGCGGCGCTGCGCAACCGGCTTATCGAAAAGCTGAAGAGCGAGGGCAAGCTCAAACCGATTCAGCCCACCGACCGCGAAATGCGGGCCTACTTCGAGCAGTTCGGGTCGCAGCTGCCGCAGCGACCCGCGACGGTCTCCTTCCGCAACATCGTCGTGTCCCCGCTGCCCTCGCCGGCGGCGAAGGCCCGGGCCAAGGTCCTCGCCGACTCGCTGGTCTGGGCGCTCAAGCTGGGCGCCGACTTCGCCACCGTTGCGCGCCGCTTCTCGCAGGATCCCGGCACCAAGGAGCAGGGTGGCGACCTCGGCTGGTTCCGGCGCGGGCAGATGGTGCCGGCGTTCGAGGCCGCGGCGTTTTCGCTCAAGCCCGGGATGGTCTCCGACCCGGTGGAGACGCCGTTCGGGTATCACATCATCCAGGTGCTCCGGATCCAGCCCGCCGAGGTGCAGGCGCGCCGCGTGCTGATCATGCCGCAGATCGACTCGGCCGACGCGGGGCGAGCCGAGGCGCGGGCCCACGAGATCGCCGAGCTGCTCCGGCTCGGCGGCTCCTTCGATTCGCTCTCCCAGCTGGCGCACGATCCCGCCGAGGAGCGGGAGGCGTCCGGCGTGCCGGAGAACCAGCTGCCCCCCGACTACAAGGCGGCCATCGGGCCGGCCGACAGCGGCCAGGTGGTGCCCGTGTTCCCGATCCGCCCGGAAGCAGGGGTGCGACGGAAGTACGTGGTGCTCGAAGTCACCGGCCGGCGCGGTGAGGGGGCCGTCACGTACGAGGACGTGAAAGACCAGA
>JAOUIC010000065.1 GCA_029884275.1 Gemmatimonadota bacterium
CTGTTCCCGACACTGGTCCGGCTACCGACCGGCGGGACCACCCTGTTGCCGGAAAGCAGTGTATGTCATTGACAAACAACAAGTTATAGCGTAGTTTCCGGTCGTCCCAGGAGTGGGGACCGGCCCGGTCTTCCTCCCAGCACGGTCCTCCCCGTCGAGATGACAACGGCGAACCGGATTCCCGGAACCGGCAAGCCCCGACACGCACCGAACCAGCACCCGGAATGCGATCACATCCCTGGCAATCGGAATCTCGCCACGGGCCGGTGCAGGCCGGGCTGCACGCCTCAACCGGATCTGGAAAAGGAGAGGAGTGAGTGCAGCCATGGCTGACATGGGAACGAGTCTTGGCGGCCTCTTCGACCGCCCCCTCTTCACGCTGGGCGATAACCCGATCACGACGACCACACTGATCCTCGCGGCGCTGCTGCTGGCCTTCGCCGTGTGGGGGTCCAGCCTGCTGCGGCGGGGAGTGCAGCGGGCCCTGGTCCGCCGGGGCGGCCGGGCAGATATCGCGGGGACCATCAGCGGGCTGGTCTACTATTCCGCGCTGGTGATGGGGGTCGGCCTCGCGCTGTGGGCGGCGGGGATCGACCTGGGCGCCCTGTTCGCCGCTGGCGCCATCTTCGCCGTCGGCATCGGGTTCGCCATGCAGGGCATCGCGCAGAACTTCGTGGCCGGCGTGATCCTGGTATTCGAGCGCACCATCAAGCCGGGGGACCTGCTGAGAGTCGAGGGCCAGCTGGTGAAGGTGGTCGAAATGGGCATCCGCGCCTGTATCGCCCAGACCCGCGATGGCGAGGACCTGATCATCCCGAATTCCGTGTTGCTTCAGACCACCGTCACCAACTTCACGCTGCGGGAGACGACCTACCGGGTGCGCATCCCGGTGGGCGTGACGTACGGGAGCGACATGGCCCTGGTGCAGGCGACCCTGTTTGCGGCCGCCCGCGAGGTCATGAGCCGATGGTGCACCGCGGACCGTGAGCCGGTGGTGCAGCTGACCCGGTTCGGCACCAGCAGCGTGGACTGGGACGTCGGCATCTGGATCGACGACCCATGGGAGCTCCGGGTCGCCTCGTCGGAGCTGCACCTCGGGGTCTGGAACGCCTGTCGACGGACGGGCATCGTGATCGCCTTCCCGCAGCTCGATCTCCATCTCGACCGGAGTGTGACCGAGCCGCTCCGGCTGCTCGCCGGGCGGCCCGACTGACGATGGGGAGGCCGATGCGACCGACCTTTCGCAAGCTGCACCCTCCGGCGGGGGCGCGCCCCGGCACCCTGGTCCCCTCCCCGACGGCCGTGCCACCGCGGATTCGCGAGATCAGGTACGGCCCTGACGGCGTGACCGATCGCGACGTCGCCGGCCCCGCCAGCCTGACCCCCGAGGCGCCGGGGGACGGCATGGTCACCTGGGTCGACGTGCAGGGCACCGGGGACGTGACGATTCTGCGGCAGATGGGCGAACGGTTCGGTCTCCATCCGCTGGCCCTCGAGGACGTCGTGAATGCCCCGCAGCGGCCCAAGATCGAGGACTACAACGACCACGTCCTCATCATCACGCGGATGGTCCGGCCGGACGAAGCGGGAGAGCTGGACCTCGAGCAGGTGGGCCTGGTGGTGGGATCGAACTACGTCGTATCGTTCCAGGAGCGGTACGGCGATGTGCTGACCCCGGTCCGGGTCCGGATCGGCGAGGGGCTGGGCCCGATCCGAAGCGCCGGCGCCGACTACCTCGCCTACGCCCTGCTCGACACCATCATCGACGGATACTACCCGGTGCTCGAGGAGATCAGCGAGGCGCTGGCACGTCTTGAGACCCGCGTCCTCACGCGGCCCGGCAGCCGGAGCCTCGACGCCATCAATCGTCTCAAGGGGCAGATCATCGCGGTGCGGCGGGGGGCCTGGCCCCAGCGGGAAGCGCTCAACCGCCTGGTGCGCGACGGCAGCCGCTTCATTTCGCCCGATGTCCGCGTGTATCTCCGTGACACCTACGATCACGCGGCGCAGGCGGTGGACGTGCTCGACAGTCACCGCGAACTGGTGAACGGCCTGCTCGGCCTCCACCTCTCGGCCGCGAGCAACCGGACCAACGAGGTCATGAAGGTGCTCACCATCATGGCGAGTATCTTCATCCCGCTGACCTTCCTCGCCGGGGTCTACGGGATGAACTTCGAGATGATGCCCGAGCTCCACACCCCATGGGGATACCCGGTGCTGCTTGGCACCATGTTCGTACTCGCGCTGCTGATGCTCTCCTATTTCCGCCGCAAGCGCTGGATCGGGGGCGACCCCGAGGACGACGAGGATGACGAATGACCTTCACCTGCGAACTGTCCGGTGCGGCGGACCGGCCCCTGCCCTCACGGACTCCATGACGGCCTCCTCCAATACCCGCCTCCGCTGGGAGGTGCTCCTCTCCCTCCTCCTTGTCGTGGCTCCTGCCGGTGCAGCCCAGGTCCCGGACTCCGGCAACCAGGCCCCATCCAGCGCCCCCGTGATGGTGGGGAACGACACCCTGTTCGCGCTGTTCGGCAGACTCGGACCGTTCGGGCCGCAGGAGAGAGCGAATGCCCTGACCCGCAAGATCGCCCTCCTGGGTTCCGCCCTTGCCCGCGGAGCAGACAGTATCAGGGTCGAGGACCTCGAGGGAGTGCCGACCCTCCTCGTGGGCGACCAGATCCTGATGATGGTCCTGGCAGCCGATGCCGCCCCGACGGGGAAGGACCCATTGACGCTGGCCACGGAGTGGGCCGGCCGCATCCAGCGGGCGGTGGAGGCGGAGCGGTCCGCGACAAGCCTTCGTGCCCTCGCCTTTGGCGCCCTCCGGGCACTGCTCGCCACCCTGCTCCTGGTCGGCCTGCTGTACCTGTTCAGGTATCTGTTCGGGCGCCTCTACGGCCTCGCCCGGAGTCCCCGGGTGCCCTCGCTCCACATCAAGCGGTTCGAGCTGCTCTCCGCGGCGCGTTTCGCCGATGCCCTGACCCTGGTCGTCCGGGTCACGAGGATCGTGCTCACGATCATGCTGCTGTACCTGTTCGTGCCGCTGGTCCTCAGCTTCTTCCCCTGGACCGCCCCGCTTTCCCGGCGGATCGTCGGGTACGTCCTCAGCCCGCTGCATGCCGTCTGGCTCGGGTTCACCGACTACCTGCCGAACATCTTCTTCATCCTCGTGATCGTCCTGGTCACGCGCTACCTGCTATCCCTGATCCGGTTGGTGTTCCAGGCCCTCAAGACCGGGGCCCTCACGCTGGAAGGGTTCCACGCGGACTGGGCCGACCCGACCTACAACATCGTCCGGTTCCTGGTCCTCGCCTTCGCCGCCGTGGTGATGTTCCCCTACCTGCCGGGGGCGGAATCCGACGCGTTCAAGGGTGTCTCGCTGTTCGTGGGCGTGCTGTTCTCGCTGGGCTCGTCGGGGGCGGTGGGCAACATCGTCGCCGGGGTGGTGCTGACCTACACCAGGGCCTTCCAGATCGGCGACCGGGTCCGAATCGGCGAGACCACGGGAGACGTGGTCGAGCGCACCCTGCTGGTCACCCGGGTCCGCACGATCAAGAATGAAGACATCACCATCCCGAACGGGTCGGTGCTCTCCAGCCAGGTCATCAACTACACCTCGCAGGCCGCCTCCCGCGGCCTGATCCTGAACACCACGGTGACCATCGGCTACGACGCGCCCTGGCGCCAGGTGCACGAACTGCTGATCGGGGCGGCCCGGGCCTGCGAAGGCATCCTGGAGGAGCCCGCCCCCTTCGTCCTCCAGACCAGCCTCGACGATTTCTATGTGAGCTACCAGCTGAACGCCTATACCGACAAGCCGGCGATCATGGCCCGGACCTACTCCGAGCTGCACCAGCAGATCCAGGACAAGTTCAACGAGGCCGGCGTCGAGATCATGTCGCCGCACTATCGCGCCGCCCGTGACGGCAACCAGACCACCATTCCCTTGGACCACCTGCCCAAGGACTACCGCGCGCCAGCATTCCGGGTCGTCTCGGTCCCACCGGCGGGACCCGACCGGTGAGCCGCCCGGGACTGCGGCGGGTCATCGTCCTTGGACTGGCGCTGGCCGCTTCGGCGGCCCCGCTGGCGGCACAGGATTCCCTCCTCACCGAACTCGCCCGCCGGTTCCAGAGCGAGCCGCTCCGGCTCGGCCTGCTGCTGCAGGTGGTCGGCGACTTCCAGGACAACCGGAGCGACGGCGGCTCCAACGGGTTCAGGATTCCCAACGCGCGCCTCAAGCTCTCCGGTCGGCTGGACAACGGCTTCGGCTACCTGCTGCAGACCAACTTCGCCTCCTCGACCGTGCTGCTGGATGCCGCGGTGAGCTACCGGGCCGCCGAGCCGTTCACCCTGCAGGCCGGCAAGTTCAAGGTGCCGTTCAGCGGCGAGCTGCTCACCGCCGCCGGGGAGCTCGACTTCAGCGACCGCGCCCAGGTGGTGCGCGTCCTGGCCCCCGGCCGGCAACTCGGCGCCCAGGCCGGCGGACGCCTCGCCGGAGGGGTAGTGCGGTACGAGCTGGGAGCCTTCAACGGCAACACCGGCTCGGGCAATGACGACGACCGCCTGCTGACCGCGGGGCGGATCGCGATCGCCCCCTTCCAGGGCACCCCGTCGTCCACCCGCCAGCTCGAGATCGCCGGCAACGTCGCCTACAGTCACGACACCAACGTGTCGCTCGGCGCGCTCGGCTCCTCCTTCGCGGGGCGGCGCACGCTGTATGGCGCCGACGTCCGGTGGCGCCACGACGACTGGCTGGTCGCGGGAGAGTTCATCGGGGCCCGGCTGGAACCGGACAGCGGCAGCACGTCGAATCCGCTTGGCTGGCAGGGCACGGTGGGATTTCATCTGAGTCCGAAATTCCAGCTGCTGGCCCGGTGGGACGCGCTGCGCCCCGACGGCCTCGGGGCTGACAGCGATCTCCTGCTGGTCGGGTTCCGGGCGTGGCCAACCGGGGCCGTGCAGTTCCGGCTGGCCTACCAGCGCGACCTGGCGGTGAGCGACTCATCCCCCCACGGCGTCGTGGCGGGAGCGCAGCTGGGATTCTGAGCGGATCGAGAGAGTCTCCACATGGACGGCTTCGTGACGCGGTTCAACAGCTGGCTGTCCGATCCAACGCTGGAGCGGATCGCGACCTCGGCCGTCAGCGTGGCGGCGATCGTGCTCCTCGTCCGATTGCTGCAGCGGGCCCTGGCCTCGCGCATCGAGGACACCGACGCCCGCTACCGGGCCCGCAAGGCGGTGGGGCTCGCGGGCTACGTGGCCGCCTTCCTCGCCATCGCCGTCATCTTCAGCGCCCGGCTCGGCGGCATGACCGTGGCGCTCGGCGTGGCCGGGGCCGGCATCGCCTTCGCCCTCCAGGAGGTCATCGGGAGCTTCGCCGGCTGGCTGGCCCTCTCCTTCTCCAGCTTTTATCGCGCCGGCGACCGGGTGCAGCTCGGCGGCATCAAGGGCGACGTCATCGACATCGGCGTCCTCCGGACCACCCTGATGGAGCTGGGCCAGTGGGTGGACGGCGACCTCTACAACGGCCGGATCGTCCGGGTCGCCAACAGCTTCGTCTTCAAGGAGCCGGTGTTCAACTATTCCGCCGACTTCCCGTTCCTGTGGGACGAGATCCAGGTCCCGGTGCGGCATGGCAGCGACCCCGGGCTCGCCCGGCGGGTGATCGAGCAGGCGGCACAGGAAGTCGTGGGAGACTACGTCGCGACCGCGTCGGCGGCCTGGCGGGACATGGTCCGCAAGTATGTGATCGAGGACGCGAGTGTCCGGCCCACCGTCTACCTGATGGTGACCGATAGCTGGCTGGCGTTCACGCTGCGCTACGTGGTGGACTACCGCCGGCGGCGATCGACGAAGGACGCCCTGTTCAGCCGGATCCTACAGTTGATGGACGCGACCGGGGGCCAGGTCCGCCTCGCCTCGACCACGATGGAGATCGTCGGCGCTCCGCCGGTTCGCGTCACGCTGGACAGCGCCCGGGGAGCGGAGATCACACCGGGCTGATGCCTGTGGCGGCCGAAGCCGGCGGGTCCACCGGCTGACACCCTTCCCGCCCGAGTTGGCCGGCCGGGGTGCCCCGACTAGGCTCGCACCGATTCCACCGCCGGGCGGCCCGCTAATCCTGCTGCCGAACCGCCACCGCCTCAATCGGGAACTCCACCTCGTCCGCCACCCGGACGGAGCCGGCCGGACCGCCACGATACGGCCTGATCCCGGAGTCACTCTGCCTCACGGTGAAACTGCTCCGGGCCTTCAGCGTGTCCCCCGTGAAGGCCGCGTCCACCAGCACCTTCACCGTCCGGGTCTGCCCATGCATCGTCAGGTCCGCCGTGACCTGATAATGACCACCATCCTGCGCGACTGACTTCGAAACGAAGACGATCTCGGGGTACTGGACCACCTGCATCACGTCGTCGCGCATCGACGCCGTCACCTTCCGTATCTCCTGGGTGTGGGGAGGGGTGAGCACCTGGAGGCTGTCCGTCGGAATGCGGATGCGGATGACCGTGGCGCCGGGGCGTCCCGGGACGCAGAGCACCTCGCCGTCGAAGGCGCTCGCCCGGATGAGATGCTCATGCCCGGCGAAGCCGAAGAGCCCCGCCTTGCCGGTCTTCACCTCCAGGCGGCTCAGGGACAGCAACCGATAGGTGCCGCCCAACCCTACAGCCGATTGCGCCGCCATCGGCGCGGCGCCGGCTCCAGCGACGAGGAACATGACCAGCGGCAGCGGGCCCATGCGGATCGTCAGCCGGACCCGAGGGGTGGTGAAGGCGAAGGTCATCCGTCACCTGGTCAGGAACTGCAACGGGACCCGGGACCGGACGCGATAGGCTCGCCACCCCGAAGCCCGGCCCCAGCTGCGGCCTCACACAACCATAGTGCTTGGCAGGCAGGAATGCTGTCGAGAGGATCGAGAGTTGACCATCCCCCCTGAAGCGGGCATCATCCCCGCGACCGACTCTGTCACCCTCAACCGTGATCGCCGAGGACGGCTGACCATCACTACTCCCGAACCGGTTGACGAACACCGGCAGTCCGCAGCCGAGGCCGGCCTCCGCTACGTCACCGACACGATGCCCGGGATCCGGCGCGTCGGGGCCGGCAGCGGCGTGTCCTACCTCGGCGCCGACGGCGCGCCGGTGCAGGATCCCGCCACCCTGGAGCGAATCCGTCGGCTGGTCATCCCGCCGGCGTGGACCGAGGTGTGGATCTGCCCGCAGGAGGAGGGGCACATCCAGGTCACCGCCCGCGATGCCCGGGGCCGGAAGCAGTACCGCTACCACCCCAAGTACCGCGCCATCCGCGACGAGACCAAGTTCGGCCGGATGCTGGAGTTCAGCGAGCTGCTCCCGGGGATCCGCGGGCGGCTTGAGCTGGACCTGCGCCGCAACGGCCTCGACCGACGGAAGATCATGGCCACGGTCGTGTGGCTGCTGGAGCGAACCTCCATCCGGATCGGGAACGAGGAGTACGCGCGGGAGAACAAGTCCTACGGCCTGACCACCATGCGGCGGCGGCACGTGGTGATCCGGGGCGCCAAGCTCGACTTCGAGTTCCGCGGCAAGAGCGGCGTCAGGCACTCCCACTCGATTACCGACCGTCGGATCGCGCGGATCGTGCAGCACTGCCAGTCGCTGCCGGGCCAGGAACTGTTCAAGTATCTCGACGAGGACGGACGGCGGCAGTCGGTGGACTCGGGCGACATCAACGAGTACCTGCGCGACATC
>JAOUIC010000066.1 GCA_029884275.1 Gemmatimonadota bacterium
GTGATAGGCATGGTGCATGGCGTGGATCACGCTGCCGGCGCCGAGGAACAGCAGAGCCTTGAAGAAGGCGTGGGTCACGAGGTGGAAGACGCCAGCCGTGATGGCGCCGGTGCCGACTCCGAGGAACATGTAGCCAAGCTGCGAGACGGTGGAATACGCCAGCACCTTCTTGATGTCATACTGGCGGAGCCCGATGGTGGCGGCGAACAGTGCGGTCAGGGCGCCGACGCCGGCCACCACCGCCTGGCTGGTCGGCGCCAGGGCGAAGAGCACGTTGGTCCGCGCCACGAGGTACACGCCGGCCGTCACCATGGTCGCGGCGTGGATCAGCGCCGAGACCGGCGTCGGGCCGGCCATGGCATCAGGAAGCCAGGTATACAGCGGAATCTGCGCCGACTTGCCGGCGCAGCCGAGGAACAGGAACAGCGTGATGGCGGTGATCAGACCCCCGCCCGCCGGCAGGTGCCCGGGCGCCCGGGCGAACACCTCCAGGAAATCGAAGCTCCCGAAGGCGCGCCAGATGAGGAACAGCGCCACCAGGAACCCGAAGTCCCCGACCCGGTTGACGATGAAGGCCTTCTTGCCGGCGTCGGCGTTGGCCTTCTCGGTGAACCAGAAGCCGATCAGGAGATAGGAGCAGAGCCCCACCCCCTCCCAGCCGATGAACATCATCGGGAAGTTCGCCCCCAGCACCAGCACCAGCATGAAGGCGACGAAGAGGTTGAGGTAGGCGAAATACCGGGCGTAGCTCGGGTCGGCCTTCATGTACCCGACGCTGAACAGGTGGATCAGGCTGCCGACCCCGGTGACCACGAGCAGCATCACCATCGAGAGCTGGTCCAGCATGAAGCTGAAATCCACCTGCAGGTTGCCGACCGGGAGCCAGCTCCACAGCGTCACGACCACCACCCGGTCCGGATTGCCGTGCCACACGCCGCTGAGCGCGACGAACGCGTGCACGGAAAGGGCGAAGGAGGCGAGCAGCACCCCCGGCCCGATGGCGGAAACCCAGGCCTTGGCCGCCGGCCGGAGGAGCGAGAGCGCGCCGTTCAGCAGGAAGCCCAGCATCGGCAGCCCGACGATGGCCGCGACCACCGGACCGAGCGTTGGGCCCTGGTCCTCGCCGGGGCCGATCAGGGGCAACAGGTCGACGAGTGACACCGTCACCCCTTGAGGAGGTTGATGTTCATGAGGTCCACGGTCCTGTGGTGCCGGAAGATGGCCAGGATGATCGCGAGGCCGACTGCGGCTTCGGCCGCCGCCACGGTCATGACGAAGAAGACGAAGACCTGGCCCGAGATGCCGTGCACCTGCGACAGGGCAACAAAGCTGAGGTTCACCGCGTTGAGCATGAGCTCCACGCACATGAAGATCACGATGGCGTTGCGTCGGACCAGCACGCCGATGACGCCGATGGTGAACAGCAGGGCGGAGACCGCCAGGGAAGGCCCGAGCAGCATCAGATCCTCCGCTTGGCGAGCACAACCGCCCCGACGATGGCCGCGAGGAGCAGGACGGAAGTGAGCTCGAAGGGGATCAGGTACTGCTCGAAGAGCGGCTTGGCGATATCCCCCGGCACCCCGCGCTCGACCGTCGCCTGGGCGGCGGACAGGGTGCTGTCGAACACCATCTCCGGGTCGGCGAGATAGGGCGACCGGGTGTATTCGAGCGCCAGCCGCTCCCGGGTGTACCCGGCCAGCGGCATGAGCTGGCTCGCCAGCACTCCCACCAGGACCACGCCGAGGAGCCACACTGGCGCCCGGCGCAGATCCGAGCCGCCCCGCCCGAGATTCAGCAGCATGATGACGAACAGAAACAGCACCATGACGGCGCCGGCGTACACCAGGATCTGGATCGTGCCGATGAACTGTGCCTGGAGCAGGAAGAAGATCGCGGCGAGCGCGAGCATGGTATTGACCAGCCAGAAGGCGGACGCGATCGGATTCCGCATCACCACGACCAGCAGGGCGGAGACCACCGCGACCGACGCGAAGAACCAGAAGACCTGTTCGGCCATCATTCGCCTTTCGGGTCGCTGGGGTCCCAGAGCGTCGAGACGGGGTGGGTCTGCGCCGAGAGCCGCTCCAGGTCGTAGACGAACCGGTCGCGGCTATATTCCGCGTTCTCGTAGTGCACCCCGACGTGGATGGCTTCCTCGGGGCAGACTTCCTGGCAGTAACCGCAGAAGACGCACCGGAACTCGTCGATCTCGTAGATCAGCGGGTAGCGGTTGCCGTGCTCGTCCTCGCCGGGGACCAGCTTGATACAGTTTGCCGGGCAGATCTGGGGGCAGAGGCCGCAGGCGACGCACTTGGAGCGGCCCTGCTCGTCGGTGAGCATCCGGTGCGTGCCTCGCCAGCGCGGCGAGATGGCCCAGGCGCCGCGCTCGGGCTCGGGCGCGCTCTTTTCCTCGGGATACTGCATCGTCACCTTCGGCTCGAGCATTTTCCGGAAGGTGATCGCCAGCCCCTTGAGGGTGGCCCGCACGTAGCTGACGTTCCGGTCGGGCCGCTTCAGGACCTTTACGCCGATTGCCATGTTCTCCTCACGCGGCCCGGTCCAGCCCGCCACCAGCTGCGCGCCGGCCCCGGGAGCCGCTGATCAGGATGCCCCGGTCGAGCGAAACGAAGACGACATAGCCCAGCACCACGTTCACGGCCACGAGCACCGCCAGGCGCGCCAGCCCGCTCGCGAGCCCCAGGACGTTCTCCATCAGGTAGATCGCGATAGCGATCAGCATGACGTAGGCGAGGGAGATCGGCAGCAGCACCCGCCACCCCAGCGCCATCAGCTGGTCGTACCGGAAGCGGGGGAGGGTCCACCGGACCCACATGAAGAAGAAGAGCCAGAAGAAGACCTTCAGGAACATCACCACGCCCGTCGCGAGGGTCTGCGCCACGCCGGGGGTCTCGTCCCAGCGGGTGAACGGAATGTCCCAGCCGCCGAAGAAGAGCGTCGTCACCATGGCCGCCACCGTCACCATGTTGGCGTACTCGGCGATGAAGAACATCGAGAACTTCATGGCCGAATACTCGGTATGGTATCCGGCGACGAGCTCCGATTCCGCTTCCGGCATGTCGAACGGCAGCCGGTTGGTCTCGGCGAAGCCCGAGATCAGGAAGACGAAGAAGGAGAGGAAGAGGGGCAGCACGAACCAGTTGAAGCCGATCGCGTTGTCCTGCTGAACCCGGATGATCTCGCCCAGCGCCACGTTGCCGGTCAGGAGCAGCACCGGGACCAGCGAGAGGCCCATCGCGACCTCGTACGAGACCATCTGGGCGCTGGCGCGCAGCCCGCCGAGCAGGGCGTACTTGTTGTTGGATGACCACCCCGCCAGGGCGATGCCGTACACTCCCATGGAGCTGATGGCCAGCACGAAGAGGAACCCCACCGGGAGGTCCGCCACCGCCATCGGCGTCAGGGCGTCGTACGCGAAGCGGCCGAGGAGCGGCAGGGTGAAGTCAAAGGCGATCCTGAGCGGCGCGGCCCAGTGGATCACCGAGGAGAGGGTCAGCGCGGGGATGAACGCCATCGCGGGAGCGAGCATGAACAACGGCCCGCTCGCCGTGCCCGGCAGCGTCTCTTCCTTGATGATGTTCTTGAGCCCGTCCGCCGCCGGCTGCAGCAGGCCGCCGAACCCGACCCGGTTGGGGCCCAGCCGGTACTGCATCCAGGCCGACACCTTGCGCTCCATGAGGGTCAGCAGCGCGACGCCGACCAGGGTGACGGTGAAGACCACCAGCAGCTTCACCACCGAGACCAGCAGGAATCCCTTCAGCTCGGGCGTCATGGCGTCAGACCCGCGAGCCGGCGGCGCTGGCGCCACGGAGCATCCGACCGGTCACCCCGAGATCGGCGTAGGTCATCCCGGCGAGCCCCGTGACGGCGGCCGCGACCTGGGCGAACGCCTCCGCCGGGGTTGCCGCCGCCGCTCCCTGCACCTCGGCCGCAATCCACCACGCCGGGCGGCCCATGCCGGGCGCCGAGCGGGCCTGCTCGTAGCGCTGCACCCGGCCGTCCCGGTTGACGAACGTCCCCTGCTCTTCCGCCGTGTTGGTCACGGGAAGGACGACGCGCGCGGCGGCGAGGGCCTGGGACTCGATTGTTCCGAGCACGACCACTGCGCCCGCGCCGGCAACCACCGCGGCCTCGGCGTCGGTGAGCGCGACATCCAGCAACACCACCAGGGCCGCCTTCCCCGCAACCTTCACCGCCGGGTCCCACTCCATCGAGTAGCCCAGCAGGCGGGCCCCCTCGCCGTTGGCGGCGCGCTCCTTCCTGAGCGCCAGGTTGGGGACGCCCGCAAGCGGCGCCTCGGCGTCGGCCAGCGGCACCTGGACCGCGGCCGTCAGCGGCCGCCCCGCCAGCATGCCCTTGAGCATACCGAGCGACTCCAGCGACGCTCCGCCCGAGGCCAGGATCACCGCGGGCCCGGCCTGTCCCACCAGCCCCCGGACCAGATCGAGCGCCTGGTCCCAGTCGGTCGCGACGTGACGATCGCCGCTGCGCACCAGGGGCGCCTCGATCCGGTCACCGCGGTTCATCCAGCGGTAGTTCATCCGCCCATGGTCGCACATGAAGTGACGGTTCACTTCCATGTTCGGCCGGGGTCGGAGCCGCACCACGGTGTTGTCCCGGGTGTCAATCATGATGTTGCATCCCTGGGAGCAGCCGGTGCAGATGCTGGCGGTCTTGTCGAGGTCCCAGGCCCTCGCCTTGTGCAGGAAGTCCTTGGAGACGAGTGAACCGACCGGGCAGAGATCCACCACGTTCCCGGCCCAGGGGTGGTCGAGCAGCTGGTCCTGGTCAATGCCGATGTACGCCCGGTCGCCCCGCTCGGAGACGTTCAGCACCGGGGTGCCCGCCACGTCATCCATGAAACGGACGCACCGGGTGCAGAGGATGCAGCGATTGGCCACGTAGAGGACGTCCGGCCCGAAGTCCTCGACCGGGTTGTACCGCTTGGCGTAGTCCCCGTAGCGGGTCCCCTCGCGGCCCTCCTGGAAGACGTAGTTCTGCAGCTCGCACTCGCCCGCCTGGTCGCAGATGGGGCAGTCGAGAGGATGGTTGATGAGGAGGAACTCGAGGACGCCGGTGCGCGCCTTCCTCGCCTGCTCGCTGTCGGTGTGGACCACCTGACCGTCGGCGACGGTGGTGACGCAGGCCGGCATCAGCTTGGGCGCCTTCTCGACCTCGACCAGGCACATGCGGCAGACCGCCGGCGAAGGCAGCGACGGGTGATAGCAGTAGTGGGGCACCAGCACGCCGGCCTGCTTGGCGGCCTCGATGATGGGGGTGCCCTTGGGCACCTGGACCACCACGCCGTCAATCGTGACGGAAACCAGATCGGAACTCATCGTGTCAGGCGGTCGCCAGGACGGGGGGCCTGGTCCGGTTGAGGTACGCCTCGAACTCGGGGCGGAACTTGGCGATGGCGCTGACCACCGGCGCAGCGCACGAGTCGCTGAGGACGCAGATGGTCTTGCCGGTCATGTTGTCGGCGAGGTCCAGCAGGAGTTCGAGGTCCTCGGGCTTGCCCTTCCCCGCCAGGATGCGCTCGAGGATCCGCGTGGTCCAGGCGGTGCCTTCGCGGCACTGGGTGCACTGGGCGCAGGATTCATGGGCGTAGAACCGCGCCAGCCGCATCACCTGGTAGACAATGTCGGTCGAGTCGTCCATGACGATCATCCCGCCGGAGCCGAGCATCGAGCCCCTGGCCGCCACCCCCTCGTAATCGAGCTGGCAATCCTCGATCTCGGCCGCGGTCAGGATCGGCACCGATGAGCCGCCCGGGATCACCGCCTTCAGGGTCCGGCCCGGCCGCATCCCGCCGCACATGCCGAAGATGAGATCCTTCATCGGCGTGCCCATCACCACTTCGTAGTTCCCCGGCCGCTGCACGTGGCCGCACACGGAGAACAGCTTGGTGCCGGTGCTCTTGGGATTGCCGCGGCAGAGTCCCTTGTACCAGGCGCCGCCTTCCCGAATGATGTGAGGAACCGAGCCCAGGGTCTCCACGTTGTTGATCGTGGTCGGGCAGGCCCACAGGCCGGCCTGGGCGGGGAACGGCGGCTTGATCCGGGGGTTGCCCCGCTTGCCCTCAATCGAGTTCATCATCGCGGTCTCTTCCCCGCAGATGTACGCGCCCGCTCCGCGGTGCACGATGACTTCGATCCGGCGCCCCGTGCCAAACACGTCGGCGCCCAGGGCACCCGCCCTGGTCGCCTCCTCCACCGCCTCGAGCAGGATCCGGTACTCCGCGGTGAACTCGCCGCGGATGTAGATGTAGACCCGCTCGGCGCCGATGGCGTGGGCGGCGATGGCGCAGCCCTCGAGCAGCTGATGCGGCGTCCACCGCATGATCTCCCGGTCCTTGAAGGTGCCGGGCTCGGATTCGTCGGCGTTGCAGACCAGGTAATGGGGCCGGGTGACTTCCTTCGGCATGAATGACCACTTGAGCCCGGTGGGGAAGCCGGCGCCGCCACGCCCGCGCAGGCCGGAGGCCTTCACTTCCTCGGTCACCTGGTCGCGGGTCATGCCCAGCGCCTTCCTGAGCGACTCGTAGCCGCCGCGCTTCACCCACCCCTCGTAGCTCCGGGCGCCTGGATCCCCGAAGTACTTCGAGAGCAGCGGCTGCTCGCCCGGATGGCTCGGATGCGGATACCCCATTACTTGTACCCCTGGAGCAACCCCGGAACCCGCTCCGGGGTGATCCCTTCGATGAAGTCGTCGTCAATCAGCACCGGGGTCGCAAAGCCGCAGGCGCCAAGGCACTCGACCTCGATCACGGTAAAGCGGCCGTCGGGGCTGGTCGCGCCCAGTTCGCCGCAGCCGGTGTGCTGCAGGAAGGCCTTCACCACGTCTTCGGCTCCGCAGATGTTGCAGGGCGAGGTGGTGCACACCTGGATGAAGTGCCGCCCGACCGGGTGGGTGTGGTACATGGTGTAGAACGTGACCACGCCCTTGACGTAGGCCGGCGTCAGGCCGAGCACGTCGGCCACTTCGGCGATGCCCCGCTCCGAGACCCAGCCGCGCGCCTCCTGCACCATCCACAACGCGGGCAGCAGACAGGCCTGCCGGGTCGGGTACCGCGGAAAGAGGGCCTCCAGCTTCGCGCGGGCCTCCCCGACGAAGACCGGCTGATACTCCGCGTCATGGACGGCCTGATGGGCGCTGCCGCTCATCGGTCGATTTCCCCCATTACGATGTCGATGCTGGCATTGATCGCGATCACATCCGACAGCAGCACGCCCTCGCACAGCTTCGGAAGGCACGCGAGGTTGATGAACGACGGGGGCCGGACCCGCCACCGCACCGGCTTGGCGGTCCCGTCGGACACGAAGTAATAGCCCAGCTCGCCCTTGGGGTTCTCCACGCCGAGGTAGGCCTCGCCCACCGGTGCCTTGACCCCTTCCATCACCTGCTTGAAGTGGAAGATCATCGCCTCCATGTCGCTCATTGCGCGGTGCTTCGGCGGCAGGATGACGCGGGGGTCGCTGGCGTTGATCGGGGCGCCCTTGAGCCCGGCGAGGCGGTCGAGGGCCTGCTCGAGGATCCGGTTCGACTGGTACATCTCCTCGAGGCGGACCCGGTAGCGGTCGTAGATGTCCCCATGCTCGCCCACCGGGACGTCGAACTCGTAGGTCTCGTAGCCGAGGTAGGGCCGGTCCTTCCGGACGTCGTAGTCCACGCCACTGGCGCGCAGCATCG
>JAOUIC010000067.1 GCA_029884275.1 Gemmatimonadota bacterium
CGGTGCGGTTTCCCCTCTCCGCAGAGCGGCCGGACATGAGCACCCGGCTATCTTCCAGCATGACTCACCGCCGACCCCAGTCTCCCCGCGAGGAGGTCGCGAACGCCCTGACCCACGGGTTCGGCTTCGTCGCGAGCCTGGTGGGCTTGCCGCTGCTTGTCCAGCTGGCCGGCAGCCGGGGTGACGCCCGACACCTCGTCGCCATTCTCGTCTTCGGGGTCAGTCTGGTCCTGATGTACGCCGCATCGACCATCTATCACGCGCTCCCGGCCTCGCGCGCCAAGCAGGCCCTCAGGGTCGTGGACCACGTCGCCATCTATCTCCTCATCGCCGGGAGTTACACCCCGTTCACCGTCGGGGTGCTGCGCGGCACCTGGGGCTGGACGCTCTTCGGGCTGGTCTGGGGGCTGGCCGTCGTCGGGATCCTCCACAAGACGCTGCTCGGGTTTCGCTTCCCGCGGCTCTCCACGATCATGTACCTGGGGATGGGCTGGCTCGCGGTCGTGGCGATCGGTCCGCTCGCCCGAGCGATCCCGGCGCCAGGAATCGCCTGGCTGGTCGCGGGCGGGCTGTGCTACACCGCCGGGGTGGTGTTCTACGTGCGCGACCACATTCCCTACCACCACACCCGCTGGCACCTGCTGGTCCTCGCCGGCAGCGGCTGTCACTATGCGGCGGTCCTGCGGTACGCTACCGGTGCGCTGGGATAAGCCAGCGCCCCGACCAGGCCTCGGGGCCATCTGGCACCTGCGGCAAGCGATGACCCGGCTCACGAGACTGGGCGGCTCCTGGAGATGATCGTCCTCCCCGGCCCGGCAATGCTGGCTGCCGCCGCCCTCTCGGCCTTGTTGCACCTCCGGGCGGAGTACCAGGGCCCGCGCTGGCAGGTCTATCTGTTCAAGCCGCTCACCACCACGCTGCTGCTCCTCCTCGCCGCCTTCTCCCCAAGCGCGCACGGACCCCGGTACCAGCTGTTCGTCGTGGTCGGTCTGGCCTGCTCACTGGCCGGTGACGTCTTCCTCATGCTCCCGCGAGACCGCTTCCTCCCCGGGCTGGCGAGCTTTCTCCTCGCCCATCTCGCCTATGTCGCGGCCTTCAGCTCCGGGGTCCCGTTCGACACCGCCCCGCTTCTCTTCCTCCCGCTCGTGGCAGTAGCGATCCCGCTGCTGCGGCTCCTCTGGCCGAGTCTGGGAAGACTCCGGCTCCCGGTCCTGCTCTACGCGGCGACGATCCTGGTGATGGTCTGGCGTGCCTGGGCACGGCCCTTGGCGCTCCCCAGTGTCGGCGCGGCGATCGCCGCCGTGGGAGCCACGCTCTTCATGGTCTCAGACGCGATTCTCGCCCTCAACCGATTTCACCGTCACTTCCGGAGCGCGCAGACTCTGATCATGGCCACCTACGTCGCGGCGCAGGCGCTGATCGCCATCTCCGCCGGGGTGGAGTGACTTGCGGTCAGATGGCAACGCGAGCCCGGCATTCCCTGCAGCCTGACCGGGTCCGGCTCAGTCGCAGGCGAAGCAGCGATCGACCCGGGCCATGAAGCACCCCGCCTCCCCGTTTCGGAGGTGGGCATAGGCGATGTCGGGCATAGCGAAGACCGTTGCGATGACCTCCTCCGGCGGGCCACCATTGACCCGCTGCTGCACCGCCAGAGAGCCGCCGGCCCGGAACCCCTCCACCACGATGGGGAGATCGCGGAGCTCAGGCGGGAACTCGAGCGCGTCGTACCGCGCACACGACTCGGCGTGCACAAACACGGGGCCAGGCGCGGGAAGGCTGCCCGGCTCCATGAACGGCTGATAGGTGAAGAGCAGCCGGTCCTCGCGGCCGACGGCGAAGGTCCGGAGGCAGAGCCGGCATGGCCCGTAGCCACCCGCCACCTCCCGGTAGGCGGGATGCCCGTACTGGGGCGAGCGCAGAGTCCGGCGCGCCTCCATGGCGATGGCGCTGGGGATGCCGGAATAGCGGTAGGCGGTCACATCGTCTCCCGATAGAAGTCGAGGACGATTGTACGGCAATGCCCGGAAGGCTGATATCCGGAACGTGCGGTCAAACCCGCACTGAATCCCGTGCACCGAAGCAGGATGACATGGCCGACATCTTCCACGAGCTACCCATCAATGCACCGATCGACCGGGTCTTTGACGCTGTCAGCACACCCGAGGGACTCGACACCTGGTGGACCGAGCGCTCGGCAGGCTCGCCACGGGATGGCGCCGAGTACGAACTCTGGTTCGGGCCGGAATACGACTGGCGCGCGAGGATGACGAGCTGTGTCCCGAACTCGGCGTTTGAGCTGGAAATGGTGCGCGCCGATGATGACTGGCTGGGCACACGTGTCGGGCTGAAGCTGGAGCCAGGCGGCCCCATCACCTGGGTACGGTTTCACCGCACCGGCTGGCCCAGCCCGACCGAGCACTATCGGATCTCCTGCACCTGCTGGGCGATGTACCTCAGGATCCTGCGACGTTCCCTCGAGCATGGTGAATCGGTGTCCTACGCCAGCCGGCTGAATGCGTGAGGGTCGGACAGGCCATGGCCATCTTCATCGCGTACCCCTGGCTGGCGGCGGTGATTGGCGCCGTCCTGCTCGTCCTCGGAAGCCAGAGGGGCCGGCGCATCCCGGTCATGGCCGGTGCGTCCTGGCTACTCTATGCGCTGTACGAGACGGGCATGCGCCTGCGCCTCCTGTGCAGCGGCGAGTGCAACATCCGGGTGGACCTGCTCCTGCTCTATCCGCTGCTGCTGGTGGGGACCCTCATGGCGGTGGTGGATTTGATCAGGGCGCGGCGAGCGTCCCGCGGAGGGTCATGACCATCCTTGCATTCGGTGCCTGGGCCCACGACACTTTCCCCTAGGCCCGCCACCGGGAGGCTCGCGTGCCGAGAGGAGTCGTGCGTCTGGGACCGTGGACGCTATCCCTGATGCTGCTGCTCGCCACTGGCTGTGGGGACGCGCCCCATCTGGGCCTGCTGCAGCGCGGCTTGCGCGAGGAGTTTCACCACGACGCCATCGGAGTCAGTCTCACTGACGGCCTCATCCTGACGGTCACATTCGTGGATGGGCCGTGGGCGGAGGCATCATGCGAAGCCCAGGCCAGGCTGGCGTTCCAGGCCGCCGAGTATGTGCGCGACCACTACCTGGACTTCGATTCCCTGCTCACCGTGAGCATCGCCTTTGGTCGGCGTGAGTCCACCGAGTCGTCGAGGGTGACCAGCACCCATCTTCCATTCCGGTTCGCGCGGACTTCGCTCGAGGCCGGACTCCGTGCCGCCGACAAGGCGGATGCGGTCATGTTCTGCCGCGAGACCACGTGACTTCACACCAGCCCGCCGCTTGTCCGGAGACGGCGCGCGAAGACCGCAGGCATCCGGAGCCATGGGCAACCACCCGCGCGAGGCACATGGGAATCCTCATCGAGCATCCCTGGCTCGAGGATCATTCGCTACCGCTGATCAGCATCGGGAGGAACCATCATGGGTGAGGTGATCGTATTCGCGTATGGGGTGGCGGCGCTGGTCGGCCTCGCTCTGCTCGCGGTCGGAGCCTACCGGCGTTCCCGCACGGCAATGGTGGTCGGCAGCGCGATCCTTCTGGCGCTCGCTGGCGCGTGGACGCTCGGGCCGCAGGGAGCTTTGGCCGGCGTCATCGCCCTCGGCTTCTGGAGACCCGGGCGCTCCCGCGCCCCGGACCGGAGCCGTTGACTCGACCGACTAGCGGAAGGCGTTACTCCGCGCCCCGCACGTCTCACCGACTTGCTCTCGCAGGCACTGGCCCAGAGCTCTTGCCGACCGTGGATACACTGCTGTCCGCCCATCCTGCTGTGGAGTCACCGATGCCCGTCACGCTGCCCCACGAGACCCGCAAGCACGCCCTCACGTCGCTCAAGCGATTCTGGAACGAGAGTCTCGACGCCGAGGTCAGCGATCTCCAGGCGATGGCGCTGCTCGACTTCTTCCTCAAGGAGATCGGCCCCTCCGTCTACAACGCCGGGGTGGCCGAGGCCCAGACCTACCTGCGGGACCGCCTCGAGGATCTCGAGAGTACCTGCTGCGAGCCGGAGTTCACCTACTGGCCCAAGTCAGCCTCGGTTCGCCGCAAGTAACGACCGGCCTCCAGTCTTTCCGCCGTCAACGCTCATGAGTCGCCCGGCCGCCGGTACCGCGCCTCGGCCTCGGCCATGTAGTCGCGGGTGATCGGCAGCGCGTCTCGGCGCCGGGTCAGCTGGATCTGGAAATTGACGTGCCCGTCGTGGCGGAAGGCGATGATGGCGCTGGCGAGGTAGAAACACCACATGCGGTAGAATCGGGCGTCGTACAGCGCTTCGATGTCACGGCGCGCGGCGACGACACGGGCATACCAGTGCTCCAGGGTGTGCATGTAGTGCAGGCGCAGCACCTCGACGTCGGTGATCCAGAGGTAGCTGCGCTCGATGGCCGGCACCATCTGGGAAAGTGCTGGCACATAACCGCCTGGGAAGATGTAGCGGGCGGTCCAGCTGTCTGTCGCGCCCGGCCCATCGGCGCGGCCGATGGTATGGAGCAGCGCCACACCATCCGGGGTCAGCAGCTCCGCGAGCTTGTCGAAGAACGGCCGGTAGTAGGGCGTCCCGACATGCTCGAACATGCCGACCGAGACGACCCGGTCGAAAGAGCCGGTGATGCTCCGGTAATCCACCAGTTCGAACCGCACCTTGTCGCTCACTCCCGCATCGGCGGCACGCCGGCGCGCGCTTCTCAGTTGTTCCTCCGACAGCGTCACCCCGGTCACGTCCACGCCGGCGACCCGATTCAGGTAGATCGCCAGGCCACCCCAGCCACAGCCGATGTCCAGCACCCGCATGCCCGGCGCGAGCGCCAGCTTGGCGGCGATGTGGGCCTTCTTGTCATCCTGTGCCTGCGCGAGGCTGTTCGCCGGATCGGTGAAGTAGGCGCAGCTGTACTGCCGGTCGGCGTCGAGGAAGAGGTCGTAGAGCCGGTCGGACAGGTCGTAGTGGTGAGCGACATTCCGCCGCGCCCGTCTGGCGTAATTGTGCTGGTCCAGCCAGGCGGCGAATGCCTGGCCCTTCCACAGGTCGGTGCGGGTCCGGTTGTCCCGGTCCCAGCGCATGTTGTAACCGACGAGGTCGAGCAGGTCGAGCAGGTCGCCATCCTCGACGGTGAGCCGGCCGTCGGTCCACGCCTCGCCGGCACCCAGCGCCGGATTGAGCCCGATGCGCCATGCCGTGGCCGCATCGCTGAGCCGGATCGTGACGCTGCGGCGGGCCGGATGGGCGGCCCCATAGACCCGGCGCCCGCCGGTGTGGTCGACGATGGTGAGCGGGCCGGCATGGATGGTACGCCTGAGCATGCGGTCGAGCAGGAACATGGTGGGAACCTACAGGCCGGACTGCACCGCGCCAGCAAGTCCCGGACGGCGGGTCGAACTGGCCTCGCGTTGCGGTGCCGCGAGCAGTGCTCTACCATTCGCGCCATTCCGCCTGGAGGGTGCCAGCCGCCCCACACCAGGCCGACTCTTCACTGCCCGGAGCCAACCATGAGACTGCTTCGCCCGCTTGTCGCCACCTTCGCTCTCGCCATGGCACCGATGGCCGCCCAGGCGCAGGAGGAAAGCGCCGCCGTGAACACCTCCCGGATGCTGTGGGAGCAGCTGACAGGCTACATCACGGCGGCCGCCGAGGAGATGCCCGAGTCGAAGTACTCATACGCGCCCACGAAGGAAGTGCGCAGCTTCGGACAGCTGATCGGTCATGTGGCCGGGGCCCAGTACCTCATCTGTGCGGCGGCGATGGGTGAACCGGCCGGCGCCGAAGACGACATCGAGAAGTCCCGCACCGCCAAGGCCGATCTGGTGACCGCGCTCAAGGCGTCAACCGAGTATTGCGCCCGGGCGTACCAGCAGACCGACAAGGCCGCGCAGCAGACCACGAAGCTGTTCGGCCAGCAGCAGACCAGGCTGTACGCGCTGACCCTGAATGCCACGCACAACGCCGAACACTACGGCAACCTCGTGACCTATCTGCGCATCAACGGCATGGTGCCGCCGTCGAGCCGGCGGCAATAGTCGCCTCGTTCCCGACTCCACGCCCGCGGGGGGGATTGCCCTGAAGATCTGGATCGACGCCGATGCGGCGCCGCGGGAGGTGAAGGAACTGGTCTTCCGTGCGGCGAAGCGGCTCAACCTGGCCACCGTGCTGGTGGCCAACCAGCGGCTGCAGCTCCCGGCCGGCAACCCCCTGGTGTCGGCGGTCTGGGTCGATGGCGGTCCCGACGTGGCGGACCGCCACATCGCCACCCAAGCCGAGCCGGGGGACTTGGTCGTGACGCAGGACATTCCGCTCGCGGCGCTGCTGGTACCGCACGGGGTCGCCGTGCTCGACCCACGGGGGGAGGAGCACACCGCCGAGACCATCGGCGAGCGGCTCTCGGTGAGAGACTTCATGGAGCAGCTTCGAACCGAGGGGGCGACGACCGGCGGGCCCCCGCCTTACGACGCCCGCGCGCGGCAGGCCTTTGCGGCGGCGCTGGACCGGACCCTGACTCGGCTGCTCAGGGCGCAGGAGGCCGCAGCCCGGCGCGGTGGGGATGCGGCGAACGGGCCGCCGACCCGGCAGGCGCCAGACTGAGGCGCGACGAACCACCGGTGGGGTGGATGTGAGCACGGAAGACAACAAGCGGCTGGTCCGCAGGTTTTACAAAGAGGTTGTGAACACCGGCGACGTGGAGAACATTGCTGCGCTGGTCTCCGATGACTGCGTGGAAACGGACGGCAGGGTTCGGGTGGTGAGCGGCATCGAGGGAATGGCACGCCATGTCACGGCCGTGCGGGAGGTCTATCCAGACCTCCAGCTCACAATTGAGCGCCAGATCGCCGAAGGCGACTGGGTCGTCACGGTGGTGACCGCCCGCGGCACCCATCGTGGTTCCTGGCTCGGCATGAAGCCCACTGGCCGGCACCTAGTATTCACCGGCGTGAACGTGGACCGGGTTCGTAACGGCCGAATCATCGAACATGGGGGAGCGGCAAACATGCTACAGCCATTCCTCGAGGCCGGCGCGCTCCGCGTGGTGTCCGAGTAGCGTCGCGGGGCGCGCTAGAGTTCCCCCCGAAGGAACCGCCCCACCGCAGGCGCCACCACGTCGGGCTGCTCCAGGTGCGGCAGGTGGCCCGCCGAGTCCACCGGCACGAGCGTCGCCCTGGGCATACGGGCGAGCAGCGCCGTGCTTTCCTCGAACGGCGCCCCCTCATCCTGCCGCCCCCAGACGATCAGGACCGGCCTCGGATGGGCACCGACCCTCCGGATCTGCTCATCCTGGTGTGGCGCCACCGCGATCGCGGCGCGGGTCCGCCGCCACGACTCGCGAGTCCCCTTGAACTGCTGCTGCACCCGGTATCGCCCGACCCAGTCGGGGAACCGCTCGGGGTGGAGGAAGTCGTACAGCTGGCCGGTGGCCATCTCGTCGCTTCCGCCACGGAAGACCATGTACCAGTCCCACGCCAGTTCCGACCGCTCCCGTGGCGGCAGCTGGCGTCCGGTGTTGAACACCGGATTGACGTAGATCAGCGACCGGACCCGGTCGGGAAACTGGTCGGCGTAATGAGTCACGATGGCGGCGCCGAAGGAGAGCCCCGCGAGGTCCACCGGCTCGGTGATCCGAAGTGAGTCGAGCAGGCCGGCGAGCTGGCGAGAGAACAGATCC
>JAOUIC010000068.1 GCA_029884275.1 Gemmatimonadota bacterium
CGCTGATGGTCGGCTGGGTGAGGCGGAGCTTCCGGGTGGCCCGGGTGATGCTGCCCTCCCGGGCCACGGTCCAGAAGTACAGCAGGTGGTGGTAGTTGAGCCAGGCCATGACTCAAACCTAGGGGGGCGAAGCTGCGGGGCAATCTCAGGCTTGCTTCACGACCGGTTCATGGCCGCTGGCTATTCTGGCGAAGGATGCTTTCCCAGGAGACTGCATGCTTCCCACTCGTGCGCTTGCGCTGGCCATGGTGCTCGGATTGAGCGGCTCATCCGCGACGCCGGCGGGGGCCATTCCCGCCTTCGCCCGCCGCTACAAGGTGAGCTGTCAGCTGTGCCACAACCCCATCCCCAAGCTGACTGACTTCGGTTATCAGTTTGCCGCCAATGGATACCGCATGGCGGCGGCGGAGGAGCCCCACGACAGCATCGCCACCGGCGATGAGTTGCTGACCCTGCTCAAGGAAGTGCCGCTTGCCATCCGGCTCGACATGTACGCCCAGCTTTATGCCGACGGGAACGCGGCGGTCGACTTCCAGACGCCCTACGGCCTCAAACTCCTGTCGGGCGGGCCGGTGACGAAGAAGATCTCCTACTACTTCTACACCTTCCTCGTGGAACGGGGCGACATCGGCGGGGTGGAGGACGCGTTCATCCATGTGAACGACATCGCCGGGGCGCCGGTGGACCTCATGGCCGGCCAGTTCCAGGTGTCCGACCCCCTGTTCAAGCGCGAACTGCGGCTGGAGTTCGAGGACTACGCCGTGTACCGCGCCCGCGTGGGGCTCGTGCCGGCCAACCTGACGTATGAGCGCGGCATCATGGCGACGGCGGACCTCGCCGGTTTCACCCTCACCGGGCAGGTCCTCAACGGCAACGGGGTCGAGCCGGCCCAGCCGAACCACCACTTCGACGTCGACGCGAGCAAGAACGTCTTCGGCCACATCACGCGTGATATCGTGTCCGCCCTTCGACTCGGTGTCTTCGGGTACTATGGTCGGTCGCATGGCAACGACCTCACCGACGAGACTCGGATGGTCGGGGTGGACGGGACCCTGAGCCTCGGCATCGTCGAGGTCAACGGCCAGTACATCCACCGCCGCGATGACCAGCCGACCTACACCCCTGGCGAGCCGGAAGTGACCCTGAACGGCGGTTTCGGCGAGGTGATCGTCCGCCCCGCGGGCAGCCGCTTCTTCGGGTACGGGCTCTACAACCTCGTCAGCGCCGACCAGCCGCTGGTCGACGTGGGTGAGGGCGGCCCCCCCAACGTTTCGCGTTACGAGACGGTCGCGGGGGGAGTGGGCTACCTGGCGTCCAGGAACGTGAAGCTCAACACCGAGGTTCAGTACGACCTCGAACAGGAGTCGGCGCGATTCACCCTCGGTCTGGTGCTGGCGTACTGAGCGGCGCTCCTACCGGGGTGGACCCTCGACCGGGAGCGAGGGGTCGGCGCTCCACTCGGGATAGGACGCGTCGTACAGTCGCGGCGAATAGCCGAGATACCGTGCCACAAAGTAGAGCCAGCTCGCCTGCGTGCCGGTGCGGCAGTAGATCACCACCTGCCGCGCCGGCGTGAGCCCGGCCCGGCCGAGGATTTCCTGCAGCTCCGGCCGGGTGAGCAGGGTCGATGGGTCCTGTCTGGAGAATGACTCCCGCCAGGGGAAGTTCATGGCGCCGGGAATGTGACCAGGCCGTTCGATGGCCTCGCCGGGCACTTCCCCGTGGTATTCCGCCGTGGGCCGTGCATCCAGGATCACGGTCATCGAGTCGTCGAGATGCTGGCGCACCCATCCGGCGTCGGCCATGGTGCCGGGCTGCATGTCAGGCTGGATCCTACCCCGAGGGGCCGGCGTCGTGTCGGTCGTGACCTGTCGGCCCTCCGCCTTCCACTTCGAGAAACCTCCATCGAGAATGGCGGCGTGCCTCCCGAGCCCGAGGTAATCGAGAGTGAAGAAGAGTCGACCCGCCGCCAGCGGGTCGCCATAGATGATGATCCGTCGTCCATTGGAGACCCCGGCTGCCTCCAGCACCGAGTCCAGGACCGCGATCGACGGAAGCTCTGCGCTCAGGTGGCCCCGCGTCGTGGTGATCGCGGACAGCAGCAACGGTTGTGCCCCCGGAATGTGTCCCGTGGCCCAGAGCTCGGCGGTGCGCTCGATCTGGATGATCGTGATGGACGTGTCAGCCAGCCTGGACGCCAGCGATTCGGTGGAGATCAGGACCGAGTCATCTGTGGGGTGAGCGTGCTGGGCCGCCGCCAACGCGGGCTGAAGAGCCGCCAGCAGGAGGGAGAGTGCGCTCAGGATGCGGCGGGGCGGCATGGATGGGCTCCGGGGCGTGCGCGATCGGGCTCGGGTTGACGGGCAAGTATATTACTATATGGTCATACATAAGTCTAGCGGAGGTGATCCTGTGTCGGTCACGCCAACGACGGCGCTCCCTGTGACGGTGCGCTGTCCCTTCTGCCTCACGATGAACCGGGTCGACCTTTCGCGTGTCGACCAGGGACCACGTTGCGGGGAATGTAAACGGCCGATCCTGCTCGACCGGCCCCTGCAGGCCGGTGCCGACGACCTGGAGGAAACCATTCGGTCGGCGTCCGTCCCAGTCCTGGTGGACTTCTACGCCGACTGGTGCGGGCCCTGCCGGGCGATGGCGCCGCTGCTCGACGCCTTCGCCGGCGCGCATGCGGGAAGGGTGCTGGTGCTGAAGCTGGATACCGATCGCCACCCGGCTGCCGCGGCGCGCTACGCCATCCGTGGGATCCCCACCCTGATCGCCTTCGAGCACGGGCGCGAGGCGCGTCGTCACGTCGGAATGGCCGACGCCGCAGCGCTCAAGACGCTCGCCGGCATCGGGTGAAGTCTCCCTTCAGTCCAATCCGCCTCCGCGCCGCAGCTGGTCGAGCTTCCGCCGGTCGCGCTTGGTGGGGCGCCCCCCTTCCGGGCTGCCGGTGAGGTCATTCGCGGCCCGCAGCTGCAACCGGATGCGTTCCCGCGCCTCCACGCTCGTCGCGGATTCCTGATAGAGCAGGGCGGCGGCGCTCGCCGGCCCTCGGCGCGCGGACAGTCCCCGCACGACGATGGCATGGCTGTATGGAGGGAGCCTCACCTCCAGGCGATCACCCACGCGCACCAGGCGCGAGCGCTTGGCCCGCTCATCGTTCACCCGGACCCGGCCCCCGTCGACGGCCAGCGCGGCGAGCGACCGGGTCTTGAAGAATCGCGCGGCCCACAGCCACCTGTCGAGCCGCACCCCGCCCTGGTCTTCCTCCTCTTTCATGGGGGCCGTCAGATCCGCGCCGAGGCGGCGGGGAGACCGAGCGCGCCGTTCAGCCATCGAACCATGGGCGCGAGCCGCTCGAAGTCGCCCGCGAGCAGGGTGACAAGCCGGGGAGCGGCCAGGTCCCGTTCCGTGAGCGTCCGGCCGGCCGTGAACGAGCGGTACCGGAGCCAGCCGGCCGCCGGGTCATCGGCCGCGAACCCGCGCGGCACCCGCGTGAGCACGGCCTCGGAGTCGAGAGCGCCGAACCGCCGCTTGAATCCGGGGGCGAGCACGATCCTCTCGAACTTCCGGACGTCCTCGCACAACCGCTGCCGGATGAGCGCCAGGGAGGGCGACGGCGGCATCCAGAGGCCTGCCCCAAGCAGGCACTCGCCGGGGGCGATCTGGAAGTAGAATCCTGCCCCGCCGTGGGCCTCCCGCCCCACCCCCTTGCCGGCATCGCGGTGGAAGAACCAGCAGGCCGCATTGGTCTTGTAGGGGGACTTGTCCTTCGAGAAGCGCACATCGCGGTGGATGCGGAAGACCGACCTTGCCGGATCGCCGACGATCTCGGGGGCGAAGCTGGCGAGTCGCACATCCACGTCCTCGACCAGCGCCCGGAGCGGTCCGCGGATTTCGTCTTCGTACCACGCCCGGTTGGCCTCGAACCATTCCCGCCGGTTGTTGCGACAGAGCGACCGGAGGAATCGGAACGCGGCTGGCCGGAACCCCTGGAACCCCGGGGTGGTCTTCGAACGGGCACCTCGCATGACGAGGGCCTCCTTCCCGGCCCGGTCCAGCTGCTTGATCTGCCATTCGCGCCTCAGCGCGGCGGGCCGGTTTCGTGCCGTCTCGGCGTACACCGCGCTCACCGGAAGCCGGTTCCGCGTGTACCGGGCCCCGCGACCCGCATTGTGCGCATCCAGCCTTCGGTCCAGGTCGGGCGTGATCCCGGTATAGAGGGTGCCGTCGGCGCAGCGCAGGATGTAGACCGTCCAATCCATGCGAAAAGGTAGCAGTGCGCGCGCCGCACTTGCTACCTTTCACCATCTCACGATGCCCAAGCCGATCCTGCGCAGCACCGACCCCGCACTGCCGGACCAGCGCGGGCTCCTGAAGTGGGTCTTCGGCCCGCGGATGGGGCTCCTCGCGGCCACCCTGGCGCTGGTGGTGCTGCAGGGCAGCGTGAGACCCCGCGGCGCCGTCCTCGGTGTCCTGGTCGCCGTGGGGGCAGTGGTGCTCACGGCCTATGGCTACTGGCAGGTGATCCGGCTCGGTCGAGTCGTGGGCGAGCGCTTTCTGCTGGTGCAGGCCCTGGCCGACATCGGGATCATCACGCTGCTGGTGCACTTCGCCGGCGGCCCCAACACACCGGCTCCCGGCCTGTACATCCTCGTCATCGCGGCGTACGCGCTGCTGCTCCCCTTTGCCTGGGGGCTGGCCGTGGCGCTCCTGGTAGCGGCGGCCTACGCCACCGAGGGCATCTGGCACGTGGGGGCCCGGCCGGGACTCGACTTCTGGAGCCAGATCGGCGTCTTTCTCGCCGCCTACCTCCTGGTCGGCATGCTCACCGCGCGGCTCCGGGCCGCGAGCACCGAGCGGGCCTCGCTCGAGGGCGAGCTCCGCCGGGTGCGCCTGGCGGCGGACGAGATCCTGCGGAATATCCGCTCGGGCGTCATGACGGTGGACGACGATGGCACGCTGGCGTTCATCAACCCCATGGCCGCCGAGATGCTGCAGCTGGATGGCGAGAGCCTGATGGGGACGCCCGTGCTCGATACCCTCAAGTTCCGGACGCCCGAGCTGTGGGCCGCGATGGTCGCCGCGCTGCGCCACGGCCGCAAGGTCAGCCGGGGCGAAGGGCTGGTGTCGCTGGTGGACGGCCGGAGCTTCCCCATCGGGCTTTCGACGACCACCTTCGAGCGGGATTCGGACGGGCGGACTTCGGTCACGGCGATCTTCGCGGACATTTCCGACCTGAAGCGCCTCAACGATCTCAACCTCCGCGCCGAGCGGCTGGAAGCGGTCGCTGCCCTTTCGGCATCGCTGGCCCACGAGATCCGCAACCCGCTGGCCTCGATCCGGAGTTCGGTGGAACAGATCGCCCGGTCGGTTCATGCCGACGAGGATGATCGCTACCTGGCGAATCTCGTGGTTCGCGAAAGCGACCGGCTCAGCCGCCTGCTCTCCGAGTTCCTCGACTTCGCGCGGGTGCGCGCCACCGAGTTCATGCCGGTGGACTTGCAGGCGGTGGTGCTCGCCGCGGCGCGTCTGATCCGGGAGCATCCCGATTGCCGTCCCGACATCCAGATCCGGGTGGAGGGAAGCCGCACCGTCATCGATGGCGACGAGGACCTGCTGCACCGGGTCGTCGCCAACCTCCTGCTCAACGCGGTCCAGGCGGCGTCGGGGCCCATGGTGATCGCGGTGATCACGCGGTCGGCGGTGGTGGCGGAACTTCCCCGCGGATGCACCATCGATCAGCCGGTCTGCCTCGAGGTGCGCGATAACGGTCCTGGCATCCCCGAGGAACTGCGCGACCGGCTGTTCCAGCCCTTCGTCACCGGGCGAATGGGCGGCAGCGGCCTGGGCCTGGCCATCGTCCAGCGGGCGGTCGAGGCCCACCGCGGGGTTGTGCTGCTCGAATCCGAGCCGGAGGTCGGCACCACCTTCACCATTTTCTTTCCCGCGAGGCGCGGGGCTGAGGCAGCCGCATGACCCAGAAGCCATCGGTGCTCGTCATCGACGACGAATCCGGCATTCTCGACACCCTCCGCATCCTCCTGAGGAAGGAAGGGTTCGAGGTCAGCACCGCCCAGGGCGGCAAGGCCGGGCTTGAGGCGATACGGACCAGCGACTTCGACCTGGTGCTGAGTGACGTCCGGATGCCCCAGGTGACCGGGCTCGACATCCTCAGTGCGGTCCGGGAGCGCGACCTCCTGACCCCGGTCATCCTGATGACCGCTCAGGCCTCGCTGCAGACCGCGATCGCCGCCGTCAACGCCGGCGCCTACTACTACATCCAGAAGCCGTTCTCCAACGACGAGCTGGTCGCCATTCTGCGGCGGGCGTGCGAATTCCGTGCGGTGAGGGTGGAGAACAAGCACCTGAAGCAGGAGATCAAGCGCCGCGACCGGGCGACGGTGGGCAGGCCGATCGGAAAGGCGCGCCGGTTCGTGGATGTGCTGCGACTGGCCGAACAGGTCGCGCCGACCGATTCCACGGTCCTCATCCAGGGAGAGAGCGGCACCGGCAAGGAGGTGCTGGCGCGCTACATCCACAACCTCTCCCTGCGCACCGATGGCCCCATCCTCTCCATCAACTGCGGCGCCCTGCCCGAAAACCTGCTGGAGAGCGAGCTCTTCGGGCACATGAAGGGCTCGTTCACCGGCGCGGTGCGCGACAAGCAGGGACTCTTCGCCGCCGCGCGCGGCGGGAGCTTCTTCCTCGACGAGGTGGGGGAGATGCCCCCGTCGCTGCAGGTGAAGCTGCTGCGCGTGCTGCAGGAACGGGAAGCGATCCCGGTCGGGGCCACTGAGGCCATTCCGGTGGATGTCCGGATCATCGCCGCCACCAATCGCGACCTGGAGGAGGAGGCCCGGCGCGGCCGGTTCCGCTCCGACCTGTTCTACCGGCTCAACGTGATCACGATCCACATCCCTCCGCTCCGCGACCGCCGCGAGGACGTGCTGCTGCTGGTCGAATCCTGCCTGCAGCGGCTGGCCGGCGATCAGGGCGGCGAATCGAAGGCGCTCTCCTCCGAGGCCCTGGACGCGGTGATGGTGTACGACTGGCCGGGCAACGTGCGGGAACTGGAGAACGCCATCGAGCACGCCTGGGTACTCACCCGCGGCAGCGCGATCGAGGCCAGTGCGCTCCCCGAGCGGATCACGAGGCGCCGGAAGGACCCGCTGGTTTCGGAGAAGGTGTATCCCAACCCCACGCTGGATGTCATCGAACGGGCGTACATCATGTACGTGCTGCAGGCCGAGGGCGGCAACAAGACCCGGGCCGCGGAAGCGCTCGGAATCGATCCCTCCACGCTGTACCGCAAGCTCTCCCGCTACGACGAGCAACCGCCGCCGGAGTAACGACTGGCCGACACGACGGCCGCTGCGTCCGTCTGATCCGCCCCGCGTCGCCGCGAGCCCTGGCAGGATGGGGCGCGTATCTATGTTGTCCTCCGCCACAAGCCGGGAGGATCCGTGGCGGGACGCTCGGGATTCAGCACTGTCGATGGGATGGTCGCGATCACCCTGTTCGCGCTGGCCGCGCTCGGCGCCGGCGGCGCCATGGCCCGGAGCGCCCGGGCGCTGGGAGAGGCGAACCGGGAGACGGCCGCCGCCCGGGCCACTGCCGAAATCGTCGAGCGGCTCCGCACCACCCTCCGCGCCGCGGGCGACCGCTGCGGCGCGGTGGTCTCCG
>JAOUIC010000069.1 GCA_029884275.1 Gemmatimonadota bacterium
AAACGAGTAGCCATGCCGGAGTTGACCGAGGCCCGGGTGGCCCCGGAACGGAGCGCATGGATTCCGCCCCCCTCGCCGGGGGCGGTGACTCCGAATCTGGCTGAGTACCGCGCCGCAAGGCGGAGCTTCAGTTGGGCGACTGCCCGTGCCGAGCTCGACGGCCTGCCCGGGGGGGCCGGCCTCAACATCGCCTGGGAAGCGGTGGACCGGCACGCGGCGGGGACGCACGCGGAACTGGTCGCGTTGCGCTGGCTCGGGCGGGACGGCACGCGGCGCGAGTTCAGCTACGCCGATCTCTCCCTGCTCTCCAACCGCTTCGCCAGCGCGCTCGGCGGCCTCGGTGTCGGTCCGGGCGACCGCATCGTAAGCCTGCTCGGCCGGGTCCCGGAGCTCACGATCGCGGCACTCGGCACGTGGAAACTGGGCGGAGTGTTCTGTCCCCTCTTCTCGGCCTTCGGTCCCGAGCCGATCCGGACCCGGCTGGAGAAAAGCGGTGCGCGGGTGCTGGTGACCACGCCGGCACTCTACAGGCGGAAAGTGGCGCAGAATCGCGCAGCGCTGCCGAGCCTCGAGCAGGTCATCCTGGTCGGAGAGGATGAGTCGAGTGCCGCCGCTGACCAGGTCCGCCGCTGGTCCACGCTGATGACCGTGGCGAGCCCGGACTTCCGTATTCCGCCCACCGATCCCGAGACCGCCGCACTCATTCACTTCACCAGTGGCACCACCGGCATGCCCAAGGGGGCGCTCCACGTGCATGAGGCGGTGGTCGCGCACCATGTCACCGGCAGGCTGGCTCTCGATCTCCACCCCGGCGACGTCTTCTGGTGCACCGCCGATCCCGGATGGGTCACCGGCACGTCGTACGGCATCATCGCTCCGCTCACCAACGGGGTCACCAGCGTCCTCGACGAAGCCGATTTCGACGCGCGGCGCTGGTACGAGATTCTGGCCAGGGAGCGGGTGACGGTGTGGTACACCGCGCCGACGGCGATCCGGATGCTGATGAAGGCCGGCCCGGAGCTGGCGCGGGAATACGACCTCTCGGCGCTCAGGTTCCTGGCGAGCGTCGGCGAGCCGCTCAATCCCGAGGCGGTGGTCTGGAGCCAGGGAGTCTTCGGCCGCTGCTTCCACGACAACTGGTGGCAGACCGAGACCGGCGGGATCATGATCGCGAACTTCGCCGCGATGGAAGTCCGGCCCGGCTCGATGGGCCGGCCCCTGCCGGGAATCGACGCGGCGATCGTTCGGCGGCTGGCAGACGGCGGCGTCGAGGAAATCACCCAGCCCGATAGGGTCGGGGAACTGGCGCTCCGCCCCGGGTGGCCGTCGATGTTCCGCACCTACTGGAACGAGCCTGAGCGATACGCGAAGTGCTTCGTCGGGGGCTACTACCTGACCGGCGACCTCGCCCGGCGGGATGCCGACGGCTACTACTGGTTCGTGGGACGGGCCGACGACGTCATCAAGACGATGGGCCACCTGATCGGGCCGTTCGAGGTGGAAAGCGCGCTGCTGGAGCATCCTGCCGTGGCCGAGGCGGGCGTCATCGGCAAGCCGGACGCGGTGGCGGGGGAGCTGGTCAAGGCATTCGTGGCGCTCAAGGGCGGATTCACCCCCGACGAAGCGCTGCGGCGCGACCTGCTCGGCTTCGCGCGGACCCGGCTGGGCGCAGTGGTGGCCCCGAAGGAACTCACCTTCCTGCCGGTGATTCCGCGCACCCGCAGCGGCAAGATCATGCGCCGGCTGCTCAAGGCGCGGGAGCTCGGCCTGCCGGAGGGTGACACCTCCACGCTGGAGGAGCCCGCTCATGGCAACACGTGAAGCGCCGCCGCTGCCCAAGACGCCGGCCGCGAGCGGCGCGATTGACGCCGCCACCGCGCGGAGCTGGCTGGGGCAGATGCTGCTGATCCGGCGGTTCGAGGAGAAGGCGGCGGAGCTGTACAGCGCGGGCAAGATCCGCGGGTTCCTCCACCTGAGCATCGGCGAGGAGGCGGTGTCGGTGGCCGCCATCGCGGCGCTCACCGAGGCGGACAACATCGTCTCCACCTACCGGGAGCACGGGCACGCGCTGGCGCGCGGTCTGCCGCCGGGCGCGGTCATGGCGGAACTGTACGGCAAGGCGAACGGAGCGAGCCGGGGCCGGGGCGGCTCGATGCACATCTTCGACGTGGGACGGCGGTTCTACGGGGGGAACGCCATCGTGGCCGGCGGGCTGCCGCTCGCGGTGGGCCTCGCCCTGGCCGACCGGCTGCGGCCACGCCCTGCGATCACCGCCTGCTTCTTCGGGGATGGCGCGGTCGCCGAGGGGGAGTTCCACGAGTCGCTCAACCTGGCGTCGCTGTGGAAGCTGCCGGTGCTGTTCCTCTGCGAGAACAACTACTACGCGATGGGCACGGCGCTGGACCGGCACCAGGCCGAGACCGACATCAGCCTCAAAGGCGGAGCTTACCGGGTGCCCTCGGTGGCGGTGGATGGCATGGACGTGATGGCCACTGCTTCGGCTGTGCGGGCGGCCGCGGAGCAGGTGCGGAGCGGCGCCGGGCCGTTTCTGCTCGAGTGTCGGACCTACCGGTTCCGGGCGCACTCGATGTACGACCCCGAGCTGTACCGCTCAAAGGAAGAGGTCGAGCAGTGGAAGCGCCGCGATCCGATCGCCTTGTTCCGCGCCCGGCTCGAGGGTGGCGGCATCCTCGCGGCAGCGGCGATCGAGGCGCTGGACCGGGAGGCGCGGGCCGTCACGGACCAGGCAGTGGCCTTTGCGGAGGCGGGGGAGTGGGAGCCGGTCGCGGATCTCCTCAAGGATGTCTACGCCCGGGAGCTGCCATGCGGATGACTTATCGGGAGGCGCTGCGCACCGCGCTCACCGAGGCGCTCTCCGCCGACCCGCGGGTCTTTCTGATGGGCGAGGACGTTGGCCGGTACGGCGGCGCCTATGCGGCGAGCAAGGGGCTGCTGGAGCAGTTCGGCCCCGACCGGGTGCGGGACACGCCGCTGTCGGAGTCGGCCTTCGTCGGCGCCGGGATCGGCGCCGCGCTGGGCGGCATGCGCCCGATCGTCGAGGTGATGACGGTCAACTTCAGCCTGCTGGCGCTGGACCAGGTGGTGAACAGCGCCGCCACGCTGCGGCACATGTCCGGGGGCCAGCTCAGCGTGCCGCTGGTGGTGCGCATGGCGACCGGCGGTGGGCGACAGGTCGCGGCGCAGCACTCCCACAGCCTGGAGGGGTGGTACGCGCACGTGCCCGGCATCCGCGTGGTCGCGCCGGCCACGGCGCACGACGCCCGCTGGATGCTCCCCGCGGCGCTTCGCGAGCCCGACCCGGTGTTCATCTTCGAGCACGCCATGCTCTACCCCGAGGAGGGGGAGGTGGGGGAGGAGCCCGGACCGCTGCCGCTGTTCGCGGCGGCTATCCGCCGCCCCGGCCGTGACGTCACCGTGATCGCGCATGGCGGCTCCGTGGGGAAGGCGCTGGCAGCGGCGGAGCAGCTCGCCACGGAGGGCATCGAGGCGGAAGTGCTCGATCTCAGGAGTCTCCGCCCGCTGGACGACGCCACGATTCTCGAATCGGTGCGGCGCTGCCATCGCGCGGTAGTGGTGGACGAAGGGTGGCGGAGCGGGAGCCTCTCGGCGGAGATCGCGAGCCGGATCAGCGAGGGGGCCTTCTTCGAGCTCGACGCCCCGGTGGCGCGGGTATGCAGCGCCGAAGTGCCCATTCCCTATCCCAAGCACCTGGAAGACACAGCGCTGCCGCAGCCCGACGGAATCTGCGCGGCGGTGCGCGGCGTGCTCCAGCCGGCGCAGGCTGCCGGGGCGAAGGCATGAGGCCGCGTCATGGGTGAGTTCCGGATGCCGACGCTGGGCGCGGACATGGTCGCCGGGACGCTCACCGAGTGGTACAAGCATCCCGGCGACGTGGTCAATCGCGGCGACATCATCGCGGCGGTGGACACCGACAAGGGCTCCATCGACGTCGAGGTCTTCGAGGATGGAGTCCTGGAGCGCGTGGTGGTCGAGGAGGGCCAGAAGGTTCCCGTCGGCACCCTGCTGGCGGTGATTGGCTCGGGGGCGGGGGCGCCTGCGCCCGCGGCCGCGCCGTCTCCTCCCGCCGCAGCCGCCCAGGTGCCTCCTCCCACGCCGCCGTCAGCCGCGGCTCCAGCCGCGCCATCTCCCTCCGCGGCACCGACCGCCGCCCCATTGCCACCGGCTCATGGTGTTCGGGCCTCCCCGCTCGCCCGTCGTCTCGCGGCGGATCTGCGCGTCGACCTCACCGGCATCACCGGGTCAGGTCCCGGCGGCGCGATCGTCAAGGAAGACGTCGAGGCGGCAGCGGCGCGCGGTGGCGGCGACCGCTCGGCCAGGATGCGCCGGGCCATCGCCGCCGCCATGGCCAAGTCGAATCGCGAAATTCCCCATTTCTATCTGGCGACCACCATCGACCTCGGCGCCGCGAGCGCCTGGCTGGCCCAGTGGAACGCCGCGCACCCCCCCGCCGAGCGATTGCTGCCGGCGGTGCTCCTGCTCAAGGCCACCGCTCTCGCACTGCTCGAGTTCCCTGAACTCAACGCCCGCTGGGAACAGGAGTCGCTCCAGCCCGCTGCGGAAGTGCACATCGGCATGGTCACCTCGCTCCGCGGTGGCGGGCTCGTCATCCCGGCAGTGCACCAGGTGAACCGGCGCACGCTGCCGGAGCTGATGCGGGAGGTCCGCGAACTGGTCCAGCGGGCCCGGAGCGGAACCCTGCGAAGTTCCGATCTCACTGACGGCACCGTCACCGTGACCAGCCTCGGCGATCGCGGGGCCGACGCCGTGTTCGGCGTCATCTACCCACCGCAGACCGCGCTGATCGGGTTCGGCACACCGGCGGAGCGGCCGTGGGTGGTGGCCGGGCAGGTGGTCCCCCGCCAGGTGGTGACCGCATCGCTGGCCGCCGATCACCGTGCCAGCGACGGGCACCGGGGCGGGATGTTCCTCGCCACGATCGCGCGCCTGCTGCAGCAGCCGGAGGGGCTATGACCCGTGAGGAAATCAGGGCCGCCGTGCTGGACGCGATCGTGGCGGTCGTGCCGGGGACGCGTCAGTCCGACATCAAGGACGAGACGCCGATCAGGGACCAGCTCGACATGGACTCGATGGACTTCATCAACTTCGTAGTGGAGCTGGACGAGCGACTGGCTGTGGCGGTGCCGGAGAGCGATTACGGACGGCTGGCCACGGTGAACGGCTGCATCGAGTATCTGGCTCGCACGCTCGCCGGCGGCCCGCCCCCCGTGGGCTCCGGGCCGGCCGGTTCATGATGTACCTCGGAAGGAGTTCCGCATGCACCGGCTTCAGTCGCCGCAGGCTGTTGCGTACGCGACGATGAATCCCGACCACCAGCCGCACCACGCCTTCCTGGAGCACACTGGCGAGGAACGGCTGCTGGTTCACTCACCGACCCTGGCCGGCCTCTTCACCGAGTCCGCGCGCGCGCTGGCCCAGCTGCAGGGAGTGACCGACTCAACGCCGGCCGAAGCGGAATGGCGGCCGGTGGAAGTGACGGCGACGGATAGTGCCGGGCTACTGGTCGAGTGGCTCAACGAACTCATCTTTCTGGCCGAGCGCGAGCGCTGGGTGCCGATGGAATTCAAGATCGACCTGATGACGCCGACGCGGCTTCGAGTCTGGGGCCGGGGACCGACGCTCGCCGATCCCCCCTCGCGGGTCAAGGCTGCGACCAGGCACGGGCTCGAGGTCGTGCGCCACGATGCCGGGTACCGGGGAGAGGTGGTGCTCGATGTCTGATCTCGCCGTCGCGCCGACGGGCCCGGCCCGCGCCGCTCCCTGGTTGCACGAGATCCCGGCTTCTGCCCGGCGGGACATGCGCGTGCCGGCAAGAGTGTACGCCGACGAGTTCCTCTGGGAGCGGATCAGGGGCGACGCGTCGCTCACCCAGCTGATGAATGTCGCGACCCTGCCCGGCGTGCACGACGCGGTCTACGCCATGCCCGACGTCCATGAGGGATACGGGTTCCCGGTCGGTGGGGTCGCGGCGATGCGGGTGGAGGACGGCGTGGTCTCCCCGGGTGGGGTGGGCTACGACATCAACTGCGGCGTGCGACTGCTGGTGTCGGAACTGGACCGGAAAGCGCTCGGTACCAGGCTGGAATCGCTGACTCACGACCTGAGCCGGAGCATTCCGTCGGGGTGGCATGCGAACCCCGAGCTTCAGCTCGGGCCAGCCGACCTCGACCGGGTGCTCCGCGAGGGGAGTGCCGCGCTGGTCGACCGCGGGCTCGCAACGCCGGAAGATCTGACGTACACCGAGGCGGGCGGATCGCTTGCCGGCGCCGACCCAGCCGCGGTGTCGGACCGCGCACGATCGCGGGGGCACGACCAGCTCGGCACCATGGGCTCGGGCAACCACTTCGTCGAGATCGAAGTGGTGGACGAGATTCTCGATGCCGCGGCGGCCACGGTGTTCGGTCTCAGGCAGGGGCAGGTGTGCGTGCTGATCCATACCGGTTCACGTGGGCTGGGCCACCAGGTCTGCACCGACTACGTGCGGCTCATGGGCGAGGTGATGCCGCGCTACGGCATCACGCTCCCCGACCCGCAGCTGGCCTGCGCGCCCATCGATTCGCCGGAGGGCCAGCGGTACCTCGGCGCGATGTGCGCCGCCGCGAACTTCGCCTTCGCCAACCGCCAGGTGATCACCGACGCCGTGCGGGACGCCTTCGGTCGCGCCTTCGGCGAGAGCGGCGGCCTCCGGCTGCTGTACGACGTGGCCCACAACATCGCCAAGCTCGAGGAGCACGGCGGCCGGAAGCTCTGGGTCCACCGCAAGGGCGCGACCCGCGCGTTCGGTCCCACTCATCCCGAGACGCCGGTCGCCTATCGCTCCGCCGGGCAGCCGGTGTTCATCCCCGGCAGCATGGGTACCGCTTCCTATGTACTGGCCGGGACCGACGCCGCCCTGGCCGGGAGTTTCGGCAGCACCTGTCATGGCGCCGGGCGCGCCCTGAGCCGGCGCGCCGCCAAGCGGGCGCAATCCGGCGGCGAGGTGAGGAAGATTCTCGAGGACCAGGGCATCGTGGTGCGCTGTCCTTCCAGCGCCGGCCTCGCCGAGGAAAGCCCGGAGGCGTACAAGGACGTGCACCGGGTGGTGAACGTGGTCGAGCAGGCCGGCCTCGCGCGGCGCGTGGCCCGCCTCCGCCCGGTGGGCGTCGTGAAAGGGTAGGGGGACAGCGCCGTGCGCATCGAGAATGCGGAAATCGCTCGGCTCTTCCGTGAGCTGGCGGACCTGTTGGAAATCGAGGGCGCCAACCCTTTCCGGGTACGCGCCTACCGCACCGCGGCCCGCACCGCTGAGAGTCATCCCGATTCACTCTCCGACCTGGCGCAGGAACATCCCGAGCGGCTGACCGATCTGCCGGGCATCGGCGATGATCTCGCCGGAAAGATTGTCGAGATCGCCCGCACCGGCCGGCTGGAGGCGCTGGAGGAGACCGGCCGCCACTTGCCGCGCGGTCTTCCGGCATTGATGCGACTCCCCGGACTCGGCCCCAAGAAGGTGCAGGCGCTGTTCCAGCAGCTCGGCGTGCAGACCCCCGCCCAGCTCGGCCGGGCGCTGCAGGAGGGAAGGGTGGCCGGGC
>JAOUIC010000181.1 GCA_029884275.1 Gemmatimonadota bacterium
CAGGGGGTCGAGCCGCTCCAGCACCGGCGCGAGCGGACCGGTGGGCCCCTGCAGGTCAGGGGCGAGGGCCGCGGTGGTGTAGGACGGCCCCCCCTGCCGTGCCGAGAGGTGGTAGCGCACCGCGTCCTCGAGCCGCACGAAGGCGCCGTCGTGCATGAAGGCGGGCTGGAGTGCCACGTTCCTCAGCGGCGAGGTGCGGAACTTGTAGCGGTCGGCCGCGCGGCCGCTTACCTGCTCGAGCCCGAAGTCCTCGTTCGCCCCGGGGCCGTCGAAGGTCACGTTGCTCACCGACGGCGCCACCTGCGGGATCCCCGCCACGTGCTGCCGGAAGTCGCTGAACATTTCGTTGGACCCGCCCGCCACCGCGTGGCACCGGACGCACCCGGCCCGGCCGAAGAAGAGCACGGCTCCCCCGACCTGTGCCTCCGTCATCGCTCCGGTTTCGCCCCGCGCGAAACGGTCAATCGGCGCGTTGGCGAAGACCAGGGTGAACTCGAACTCGGCGATGGCCCGGCCGAAGTGGTCGAAGGTGATCGGCGCGCCGGCGGCGACATCGGCAAAGGCGGCGCCGAACAGCCGGCGGTACGCCGGCGTGGCGTTCAGCCGGTCGAGCACCGCCTGCCGCAGGTCGGCGCTGGTCCCCGGCACCGCGAACCCGGCCGCCTCCACCCGCTCGGTCGGCGGGATGAAGGCCTGGGCCTGCAGCAGGTGGTCGAGGTGCGACATCGAGGTTCCCTCCGGCGGCGGGAAGATGAACCCCCCGGAGTTGTCGAACGGGTCGCCGGAGCCGGCAAAGAACCGGGAGTTCCACATCAGGGTGGGGAAGAAGGCGGTGTTGATCGCCATCGGGGTGCGGCGCTGGTTGCGCGGGCCCCGGCGATCGGGTCCCACGATGCCGTTGTTCTGGACGCCGATGGCGATGGAGCCGACGTCGCCGAAGCCGTTGGTGGGCGAGTGGCAGCCACCGCAGGTGTTGTCGTCGTTCAGGCCGGTCAGCGGATCGAAGAAGAGCATCCGGCCAACTTCGGCCAGAGTCCGGTTGACCGGACGGCCCAGCCGCGCCTCCAGTGTCGTGCCGACACGACCGGTGAAGCCCGCGGCGCGAAGCAGGCCCCGGAGCTGCCTGACCTGCGTGCCCGCGGGCCGCGACGCGGGCCGCCGCACGGCGGGAGGGCCGGTCGGGTCGTCCGCGGTGCAGGCCGAGACGATGAGGGTGACGATGAGTGGCGCCAGGACAACCGGGCGCCAGGTCCGGTTGCACGTCCGTGGGCTCGTCCGGGACATACTCACCTCGGCTCGGTTGTGGTTGCGGGACCGCTGCGGGCCTGAGCGGTGGTCATCGGCCCCCATGCAATCCCCCGGCCACGCCGTGAGCGGAATCACGGCGTTGAGGCAACGCCTTTCCGAAGCCGATGTTAGCTGATGGGGGCTGAAGCGATCGTGAAACAGGCGGCTGGATCGATTCGTTGCGGCTCGACGTACCGCGTTACAGCGTGATGGGGCCCCGTCCCCATGCAGGCCATCCTCCATCTGTCCTGAACCGGCGTCCCGGCCGCCCCCCGAGCGGGTCCGGCCCCTGTGCTGGTCCCCCCGCCGGCGGCGTCGTACAGTGGTGGAGCAAACTCCCTTCCGGAGGCCCGGATGCTGAAGCAAGCGAGACTCATCGTCATGTTAGCAGCCGCCCCGGCGCTTGCCACCGCCGCCTGCGGCGACTCCACCACCGTGCCGGGCGGGTCCGGCGGCGGCGCCAACTCCAACGAGCTGGTGCTCACCATCGGGCAGGAGGTGCGGGTGGATTCGCTGCTCCGCCTCGCGGCGACCGGCGTGCCGCAGGACTCGCGCTGCCCCCTGCAGGCCATGTGCGTCTGGGCCGGCGACGGCGCGGTCGCGATCGCCTACGGCCTCGGGATGGGGCCCTCGTACCCCGACACGCTGCACACCACCCTCCACCCCCATTCGACGAACTTCAGCGGGTATGTCATCACTTTGGTCGACCTGATGCCCTACCCCCAGCGCCCCGGCTCCATCCCCGCCGACGAGTACGCTGTCCGGCTCCGGGTCGAGCGGCTCCCGGACTGAGGCCAGAAGAGAACACCCCCCACCGGCTTCGTCGGTGGGGGGTGAGGTGCTTCCTGATGTACTGCCGATTGGATCAAGCCGGCGCGAAGGCGCCGGCGGACACTCAGGCCGCGCTCTAGTCCATCGCCTGATACACCGCGCCCCCCTTCGGCGTGGCCCCGAACACGCTGCGCGTCCTGGCGTAGAGCCCGGTCAGCACCAGCGCGGCGAGCGATGCGGCGAGATACTTCTTCATGGTGTGCCTCATGAGGGGTTGAGGGTGCGCCATCATACGGCGCGGCCCGGATTCGCGCCAGCTCGCCGAGCCGGCTTCCACTCTGGCATCTCTCTCCGCAAGCCCGTAATCTTGTGGCCGGCCAGGTGCGGCGGCGACACCCGCGCGATTCCCGAAGGGCGCGTGCGTGCTTCCACGTCCACCGGGTCTATCCCTCCCGGAGAGCCGAGCGCCCGGAGGGAATGCGCGAAGGAGCCGTCGCACCTGGCCAGATCAGCAACGCAGTCCCCTCACCCGGAGCCCCGTGACCGCTACCCTCGAGCAGCTCAAGGCCGCCCTGACCGACCGCTACACCATCGAGCGGGAGCTGGGGCAGGGGGGCATGGCGACCGTCTACCTCGCCCGCGACTTGAAGCACGACCGGAACGTCGCGCTCAAGGTCCTTCGCCCCGAGCTCGCCGCCATCCTCGGTGGTGACCGGTTCCTGCAGGAGATCAAGACCACCGCCAACCTGCAGCACCCCCACATCCTGCCGCTGCACGACAGCGGTGAGGCCGGCGGCAGTGTGTTCTACGTCATGCCCTACATCGAGGGCGAGACCCTGCGCGACCGGATGAGCCGCGAGAAGCACCTGCCGGTGGACGACGCCGTCCGCATCGCCAAGGAGGTAGCCGGCGCGCTCGACTACGCCCACCGCCACGGGGTGGTACACCGCGACATCAAGCCCGAGAACATCCTGCTGCACGACGGCTCGGCGCTGGTGGCCGACTTCGGCATCGCGCTGGCGGTGAGCCGCTCCGACGGTGGCACCCGCATGACCGAGACCGGCATGTCGCTCGGCACGCCCCACTACATGAGTCCCGAGCAGGCCATGGGCGAGCGCGAGATCACCCCCCGCTCCGACGTCTATGCGCTGGGCTGCATCACCTACGAGATGCTGACCGGCGACCCGCCCTTCACCGGCTCGACCGCCCAGGCGATCGTGGCGCGGGTGGTGACCGAGCAGCCGCGCCAGATCACCACCCAGCGCCGCACCGTGCCGCCGCACGTCGAAGCCGCGGTGCTCACCGCGCTGGAAAAGCTCCCGGCCGACCGGTTCGCCACAGCGGCGGATTTCGCGGAGGCGTTGGACGGCAAGGGCGCGGCGCGGGCAACCGTACGGGCCGCCCATGGGCGGCCCCTGCCTGCCCGCCCCATTGCCGCCATCGCGCCGCTCGCCATCGCCGCGCTCGCCACCATCGCCGCCGCCTGGGGCTGGCTCCGCTCACCGCCCGAGCCGCCGGTCATCCGGTACAGCATCGACCTGTCCACCGACCAGGCCCTCACTGAGGGCGCGCTGGGCGTGAACGTCGCGATCTCGCCTGACGGGCGGCGGTTTGTGTACCTGGGACGGGGCGAGCGCACACCACAGCTCTGGTTGCGGGACCGGAGCCGTCTCGACGCCGTTCCGCTCCCCGGTACGGACGGGGCGGCCAACCCGGTGTTCTCCCCTGACGGCCGGCATGTCGCCTTCTCGGCGGGGACAGCGTTCTCCGTCAAGGTGGTGGCGGTGGACGGCGGGCCGCCGGTGACCCTGGCCGAGGGAGGAAGTGGTGGTGGCGGCGGCATTGCCTGGGGCGACGATGGCTGGATCTACTTCGACCGCGGCAACGACGGGTATTTCCGGGTCCGGGCCAAAGGGGGCGACCCGGAGGCGGTGGTCGCGCTCGACTCTGCCGCCAGCGAACTGGGGCTCGCCTGGCCCGATGTCCTTCCCGGCGGGAAGCAGATCCTGCTCCGGTCGCGCCGAAGCCTCGACCCGGAGGAGCACACCCTCCTCGTCGTGGACATCGCTACCCGGGAGCGCCATTCCCTGACCGGCGGGCTGATCGCTCGGTACGTGGAGCCGGGCTACCTCCTGTTCGTGCGGGCCGACGGCGCCCTGGTGGCGGCCGAGTTCCGGCCCGGCGACCACGAGCTGCGCGGGGCGGCAAGTCCCCTGCTCGAGGGCGTCATGACCAAGGCCTTCGGCTCGGTGGAACTCGCCATCTCCCGGGAAGGCACTCTGATCTACATGGCGGGTAAGGCCAGCGGGTCGAGTGGCGAAGTGGTCTGGGTCACTCGCGAGGGTGCGGCCAGCTCGCTGCAACCACCGCTCTTCGTTAGTCCCTCCGGCAACCGCGGCCTGGCGCTCTCACCCGACGGTACCCGGCTGGCCATGGACATGGCGGGCCCGCAGTCGGTGGATCTCTGGGTGAAGCAGCTCCCATCGGGTCCCTTCTCCAGGCTCACCTTCGAGGGGAACAGCAACGTCCGGCCGAGCTGGACGACGGACGGGAAGTATCTGGTGTTCGTCTCGACCCGCGACAGCGCCTCCGCGGTCTACCGTCAGCGGGCCGATGGCAGCGCACCGGCCGAACTGCTCCTCCGCCGTCCCGGGTTCGTGGCCGAGGCGGTCCACTCCCGCGACGGCCGCTGGCTGGTCTATCGCGAGAGCGCCGCGAGCCGGGACATCTATGGCATCCGGCTCGGGCAGGACACCACCCCGGTGCCGCTCTTGACC
>JAOUIC010000419.1 GCA_029884275.1 Gemmatimonadota bacterium
CCAGCCGGTTCGATGAAGAGGCCCCGGCGCTCTCTCCCGACGGGAGGTGGCTGGCCTACGTGTCGAACGAATCGGGGACCCCCGAGGTCTACGTCCGCCCGTTCCCGAGGACCGACGAGGCGCGCTTCCAGGTCTCGCGGGCCGGGGGCGCCACACCCAAGTGGTCCCGGAGCGGGCGGGAGTTGTTCTTCGAGAGTTCCAACGGCGAACTCATGGTCGCGTCAGTCCGGGCCGGGGCCGGCTTCGTGACCGACGAGCCGCGAGCGCTGTTCAATCGGGTCGGGGTCTTCGTCACATCGAATGTCGTCCCCTATTACGACCTGTCGCCCGACGACAGGCGGTTCATGATGGTCCGGGTTGGCTCCCTCGACCAGGAAGCCTCCGGTGGCGGCAAGCTGATCGTGGTGGAAAACTGGCTGCAGGAGCTCAAGGACAAGGTGGAGGAGGGGCAGCGGTAGGGCGCTCGGCTACCCGCGCGCCTCGGAACGCCGGCGCCAGAGCGCGACATAGACCACCAGGTTGACCGCCACCACGAGCCCAGCCAGCAGGTACTGTGTCTCCCGTGTCAGCCCGGCGGGATACAGTACCGGCAGGATGTAGTGCTCCACGAATCCGCCGGAATACCCGACTCCGCCACCGTGCGCCCTGAGCCAGTTCTCCAGCGGCGTGAGCGGGCAGATCCCGCCCGACACCTCGATCCAGATACCCCATAGTGCCGCCGGCAGGTGTACCATCGGCGCGCGCCGCCAGCGGAACCCGAGCAGCCCGCCGAGGGTGACGAAGGCCACGAAGCCGAAGTGGAGCAGGACCACGAAGTCGGCCAGCAGCCGGTACGTCACTCGAACAGGACTCCCGCGTAGCTCACCACGTCTGCGTCATTACCGGTGACGAGTCCAGAGTGCCGGTAGTCCACCACCGTGCCGCGGTGTGCGCCGAGTCGCCGCGCGGCCTCCATGACCGCGGCGGCCGGAGCGCGGCCGCACATCGAGATCCCGTTCCGGTGGCAGGCGCCGAGCAGTCCCCCGCCGTCGAGCTGCTCGATCCGCTCGAGCGCCAGCTGGTCCTGCCGTTTCGCCGCGTCGGCCGATTCGTAATGGGTCATGTCGCTCGAGGCGACGAAAAGGAGCCGCCCCGGGTGTGCCTGGGCGAGCCGCGCCAGCGCGCGGCCGAGTTCGGCTGAGCGGGCCCAGTCGTCCCACGAGACGACCAGCGGCAGGATCCGGATCTGGGGAGAGAGCACCTGGAGGAAGGGCAGCTCGACCTCGATGGCGTGCTCGCGCCGGTGGGCGCTCCAGTCGCTGACCACCAGCGGTGTGGCGGCGGTCAGTTCCTCGGCCAGGTCTTCGGCGACCGGCACCTCACCCAGCGGGGTGAGGAAGCTGCCGCGATTCCACATGTCGGCGCGGCCGATCGCGCCGAGCCCGGTGTGGTTCGGCGCCAGGATGACGGCGACCTCGGGCCAGGAGATCCGCCCGAACACCTGGGCGGCGCAGGCGCCGGAGTAGACCAGTCCGGCATGGGGGACCATCACGGCGAGGGCGCGCCGCCGTTCATCGGGAACCGGGTCGAGAAAGGCCTGCACCAGGTGGCGCAACTCGATCGGGTCATCGGGATAGAACTGCCCGGCGACGGCCGCGGGCCGCAGATCGGCGGTGGTGGTCATACGTGGTGGCCCGCAGTCAGCGTCACCGGCTGGCGCCGGGCGCCCCAGCGGCCTGGCTGACGCTCGAACAGGCCGGGGAGGGTACCGCCGCAACGGGCGCAGATACCGGCATCGGACAGGTTCCACTCGAGGATCCGGTGCCAGTCGCGCACGATCAGCTCGGCGCCGCACCCGGGGCAGACGGTGGTGTCCCCGTCCCGGTCGTGGACGTTGCCGGTGTAGGCGAAGTGGAGCCCGTTACGGCGCGCGATCTCGCGGGCGCGGGAGAGGGCCGCGTGCGGGGTCGGCGGCCGGTCGAGCATCCGCCAGTCCGGGTGGAAGGCGGTAAAGTGGATCGGCACATCGGGGCCAAGATGGTCCGCCACCCAGCGGGTGAGCAGCTCCAGTTCCGCGTCGCTGTCGTTCAGCCCGGGGATCAGCAGGGTGGTGAGCTCGAGCCAGACCTTCGTCTCGCGGTGGATGTACTCCAGCGTCTCGAGCACGGGGGCGAGGTCGCCGGCGCAGATATCGTGGTAGAAGTCCTCGGTGAAGGCCTTGAGGTCCACGTTGGCGGCATCCATGTGGCGGTAGAACTCGGCCCGCGGTTCGGCATTCACGTAGCCGGCGGTCACCGCCACCGGGTGGATCCCGCGCGCCCGGCAGGCGTCTGCCACGTCGATGGCGTACTCGTGGAAAATGACCGGGTCGTTGTAGGTGAAGGCCACGCTGCGGCAGCCGTGCCGCGCCGCCGCCTCCGCGATCGCCTCCGGCTCCGCCAGGTCGGTGAGCGTGTCGACCTCGCGCGACTTGCTGATGTCCCAGTTCTGGCAGAAGCGGCAGGCGAGGTTGCAGCCCGCCGTCCCGAACGAGAGCACCGGGGTTCCCGGCAGGAAATGGTACAGCGGCTTCTTCTCGATCGGGTCGATGCAGAACCCGCTCGACCGGCCGTAGGTCGTGAGCACCACCGCGCCATCCTGGCAGGCCCGCACGAAGCACATCCCGCGCTGGCCCTCATGCAGCTTGCATTCGCGGGGGCAGAGGTCGCACTGGACCCGGCCGTCGGCCAGAGTGTGCCAGTAGCGGGTGGGGACGACGGACCCTGCTGGAAGGTCCGTCAGGGTGGTGGACAC
>JAOUIC010000070.1 GCA_029884275.1 Gemmatimonadota bacterium
GCTCGCGGATTGCCTCGCCGGCGAGCGGCGCTTCGGCATCACCCGCGCCTCCCATCCCATCCCCGGCTCGCTCGGCACCGTCGCCGCCATCCAGGTCGTCCAGCCCCTCCCCGACGGACGTTCCAACATCGTGGTGGCGGGTAGCGAGCGATTCCTCGTCTCCGCGCTCACCGCCACCGACTCTCCCTATCTGGTCGCGGCCGTCGACCCCATCACCGATCTCGCCGGGTCGGCGCCGACCGATCAGGCGACGCGAGAGCTTCGCGGCACCATCACCATGCTCAGGGACGCCCTGGCGGTGATGCGCGACGAGCCGGTGGCCCCAGCGGATCTGCCGGAGTCGGCTGAGGCGCTCTCGTTCGTCGCCGCGGCGCTGAGCGAGACCAGCGTCGACGCCCGCGAACAGCTGCTCGCCTTGCGCTCGACCCGCGAGCGGGTGGAGCTTCTGAGTGATGTGCTGCGCTCCCAGGCCCGGACGGCGAGGGGGCGCGCCGCCATTCACCTCCGCGCCCGGTCCAACGGCCACGGCCATGACGACGAGTCCGACCCCGGCCCTGACAGCTGATCTCCTCGGGGCGCTGAGCCGCCTCGTGGGTTCCCGGTGGGTCCGGCACCGTCCCGCAGAGCTGGCCACCTACGCCGCCGACGGCCTTCCCACCCACGAATCCCGACCTGGGCTGGTCGTGCTGCCGGGCTCCAGGAGCGAAGTGGCCGCGGTGCTCTCCCTGCTGGCCGAGCGTCACGTGCCATTCGTCCCGCGTGGAGCCGGCACCGGCCTCTCCGGTGGCGCGTTGGCCGGCGGCGACGCGGTGCTGCTCACCCTCACCAGGCTGAATCGCATCCTCAGGATCGACCCCGCCAGCCGCCGCGCGGTGGTGGAGCCGGGGGTGATCAACGCCCACCTGAGCCAGGCCGTGGCGCGGTTCGGCCTGCAGTACGTGCCCGATCCCTCGAGCCAGACCGCCTGTACCATCGGCGGCAACGTCGCCGAGAACGCCGGCGGCCCGCACTGCCTCAAGTACGGGGTCACCACCAATCACATCACCGCGCTGGAGGTAATTCTCCCCGACGGTTCGACCGCCACGCTCGGGTCCCCCCAGGGCGAGCCCTGGGGCCCGGATCTGGTGGGGCTCTTCCTCGGCAGCGAGGGCATGTTCGGCGTGGCGGTGGAGATCACCGTCCGGCTGGAGCCGACTCCCCGCGACATCCGTACCCTGTTCGCCGAGTTCACCCAACTCCGGGCGGCGAGTTCCGCGGTCTCGGCCATCATCGCCAGCGGGATCGTCCCCGCGGCGCTGGAGATGATGGACCAGTCGTGTCTCGAGGCGGTGGAGGCCTCGATCTACGCCACCGGCGCCCGGACCGACGCCGCCGCGGTCCTCCTCGTGGAACTTGACGGCGCCCCCGAAGCCGTCGCCGCGGAAGCGGCAGTCGTCGAGCCTCTGCTCCGCGCCAACGGAGCCCGGAGCGTCACCGTGGCCACCAGCGAGCCGGACCGGGCCCGGCTCTGGCTCGGCCGCAAGAAGGCCTTCGGGGCGCTTGGCCGCCTGGCTCCGGACCTGGCCGTCCAGGACGCGGTCGTGCCGCGCTCCGCCCTGCCCGACCTGCTGGATCAGATCGCCGCGGTCCGCGACCGGCTGGGGATCCGCATCAGCAACGTGTTCCATGCCGGCGATGGAAACCTCCACCCCTGCATCAGCTTCGACCGGCGCGATCCCAGGCAGGCGGCCGCCGTGGTGACCGCGAACCGGGAGATCATGGAGGCCTGCCTGGCCGCCGGCGGCAGCATCACCGGCGAGCATGGTGTCGGCAGCGACAAGCGCGAGTACATGCCGCGGGCCTTCCAGCCCGCAGCGCTCGACCTGATGTGTGAGGTGCGCCGCGTTTTCGACCCCGACGGCCGCGCCAACCCCGGAAAGGTCTTTCCCGCCAACGTCTGCCGCGAGTGGCGACGGGGAGACCGCCAGTGAAGGCGGGGGTGGCTGCCGCGCTCGCCGGCGCGCTGGGCCCCGCCCTTCTGGACGGCGAAGCGGTCGCGCCCCGCAGCGTCGAGGAAATGGCTGGTGCGGCCGCCCTCGCCACCGAGCAGGGATGGCAGTGGAAGCTCTCCGGCCGCGGCACGTGGGTCACGGACGACCCTCCGGCGGACCTGGAGCTGAGCACCCGCCGCCTGACCCGCGTCCTGTCCATCGCCCCGGCAGACCTGGTGGCTACGGTCGAGAGCGGCGTCACCATCGCCGAACTCGGCGCGGCACTCCGCCCTCACCGGCTCTGGTGGCCGGTGGATCCGCCTGGCCGAGGCGAGCGCACGGTCGGCTCCGTCGTTGCCACCGCGACCGCGGGCCCGCTGCGCCACGGCTACGGCCCGGTGCGGGATCAGTTCCTCGGCTGCACCGTGGTGGTGCCTGATGGCCGCGTCGTCGAAACCGGCGGGCGGGTCGTCAAGAACGTCGCCGGGTTCGACCTGCCCAAGCTGCACGCCGGAGGGTTCGGCGCGTTCGGGGTCATTGCCCGCCTTCACCTCCGGCTCCGCGCAGTGCCGGAGAGTGACACCACGCTGCTGGCGGAGGGTGACCGGCCGCGGCTGCTGGCCGCAGCCGACGCAGCCCGCGACTCGGGAGTCGGGCTGTGCGCGCTCGAGCTGCTCTCCCCGGCCGCCGCCGGAACCAGCGAGTGGTGCCTGGCCGCTCGACTCGCCGGCACCAGGACCGGCACCGAGGGGGAGGCGGCCCGCCTCCGGGTGGCGACCGGCATCGCGTGGCACACGCTGGGACACGACCACGCGATGAGCTTCAGGGACATCCTCGCCACGACCGCCGAGTCGGGAAGCAGCACGTTTCGGCTCGGATGCCTCACCGGCGACATCGCCACCACTCTGGGGCTGCTGGAGGCCACCGCCGGCGCGGGCGCCACTTTCGCCGGGATGGGCACCGGACAGCTGCGCTGGAGCGGGGATGTCGCGCCCGCGCAGCTCATCGCGCTCCGGCGGGAGCTGGCGGCCCGGGAGGTGCCGCTCACGATCGAGCGGGCACCCTGGGCGCTTCTCCGGGCGGCAGGGCACTTCGGGTCGCTCCGCAACGGAGTCGGGCCGATCCTCGCGAGGCTGCGCTCGTTGTTCGACCCCGCCGGCTCGATCGTTGTCGCCCTCGAGGGTAACCATGGGTGATTTCACCTCCCTCGACCCCTGCGTCCATTGCGGCTTCTGCCTGCCGGCCTGTCCCACCTACCTCGCCACCCGCGACGAAGCCGACAGCCCGCGAGGCCGCATCGTGCTGATGCGGGCCCTCGAGCGGGGCGACCTGTCGGCCGACGACCCGGCGCTCCGCCAGCACCTGGACGCCTGTCTCGGCTGCCGCGGCTGCGAACCCGCCTGCCCCTCCGGCGTCGGCTACGGCCGCGGGCTGGAGGAGGCGAGACGGCGGATCGCGGCGAGCGTGGGGTTGCGCCCGCTTGCCCGCCTGACACTGGGGGTCTTCGGCAGATCCGTCGCTTGGCGAACTGCATTCGGTGCCGGCCGCTGGATTCGCGACCTCGGCCTCGCGAAACTGCTCGCCGGGTCCGGTCGGGCCCGGTTAGGGTTCGGGATGCTGGCGGCGACGGCGCCGGGGCGCGTACGCCAGCCCACCCTCGCGCCCGAGGCGGGCACCGGGCCGACGGTCGCGCTGTTTCGCGGTTGTGTGATGGACACGCTGTTCGGGCATGTGCATGATGCGACGCGACGCACCCTTGCCGTCAACGGCTACCGGGTCATCGAGGTGCCGGGCCAGGGCTGCTGCGGCGCGCTGCACGACCACGCCGGCGATCAGGAGGGCGCCGCCCGGCTGGGGCGGGCGAATCTCGCGGCAATCGGCGAGACCACGGACTTCATCGTGGTCAACAGCGCCGGCTGCGGCGCGCTGCTCAAGGACTACGGCCACCTGCTCGGGACCGAAGCCGCGCGGCGCTTCGCCGGACGCGTGCGGGACGTGACCGAATTGCTGGCCGACCGGGGACCAGTCACCGGCGGCTCCCTCCCCCTCGACGTGGCCTATGACGCACCGTGCCATCTGCAGCATGCTCAGCAGGTCCAGCGTCAGCCACTGGCGGTGCTGGGGGCCATTCCCGGGCTCCGGGTTCACCAGCTCCCCGGGTCGGATCGCTGCTGTGGGAGCGCCGGCATCTACTCGCTGGTCGAGCCGGCGATGTCCCGGATGGTGCTCGACGACAAGATCGAGGCGATCCGGAGCCTGACGCCCCGGCCCGACTTCATCGCCACGGGAAACCCCGGCTGCCTGATGCAGATCGGCGCCGGATTGATGGCCGCCGGGCTGGCGACCCGAGTGGCCCACCCGGTTGAACTGCTCGACTGGTCCTACGCCGCTGGCGGTCGGTACCGGTAGCCGCTTACGCTTCGCGCATGCAGCGTGCGATTCTCTTCGATTTCAACGGCGTCATCGTGGACGACGAGCCCCAGCACTGCGAAGCCCTGATCGCCACCCTCGCGACCTACGGCTACACCCTCGATCGCGAAGGGTATTACCGTGACTACCTCGGCTTCGACGACCGGGAGTGCTTCCGGTTCGCGTTCACCCGGATGGGACGCCAGGCGGAGCCGTCAGTCGTGGCTGAGGCCATCGAGCGGAAGGCGGTGCTGTACGACCGGGCCATCCATGCCTCGCTGTCGCTGGTACCCGGTTCGGCCGGGTTCATCCGCCGCGCCGCCAGCCTGGGCTACCGGCTGGCAGTGGTGAGCGGCGCCCTTCGGAGGGAGATTGACCTGGTGCTGACCCTGTCCGGCCTCCACGGATTCTTCGAGGTGATCGTCGCCGCCGAGGATGTGGCGAACTGCAAGCCGGACCCCGAGGGCTACGAGAAGGCGCGGATGGCGCTGGACGTCGCCCCGGTCCGATGCATGGTGATCGAGGACTCGCTGCCCGGCCTGGAGGCCGCGCGTCGCGCCGGGCTCCGCTGTGCCATGGTCGCGACCTCGCACCCGGCCGCGTCGCTGGCCGCGGCGGACCTGGTCTGGCCGACCCTCGAGGGACGGAGCCCGGCGGAACTTCCATGGGGAGCCGAGTGATGCGGCGCATGGCGATCGATCAGGCGGCCTTCGGCGCGCTGCAGCGGAGTGCCGTCGTCGCCCGCACGCCTGTGGCGGTCTACGTGTTCCGGGGCCCCGGCACGGTCCAGTGCCTGCAGGGGATCTTCACCAACGACCTGGTGAAGCCGGGCGAGCACGCCCTGGTCTACGGTGCATTCCTGACACCCAAGGGGATGATCGTCGCGGATGGCTGGCTGCTGCGGCTGCACGACCGGGTGATCCTCGTGACCCATCCGGCGGCACGCGATCAGCTGGATCTCATCTTCCAGCGATCCCTGCCGCCCCGCCTCGTCCGCATCGACCCGGAACCAGCCGAGATCGGCGCGCTGTGGGTGCTTGGGAGCCGAGCGGCCGAGTTGTCGGCCGGGATCGGGCTTGCGGTGCCGGAGCGGCCGGGGACCGTCACACTGCTCGGCCCGGGGCCGGGCGCACCCGTCGCCGCCCGGCCGGCTCCCGGGGCGCCGTTCGGCATGCTCTTCCTCGGCGGTAGTTCCGCGCTCGATCCCATTGCCGGGGCGCTCAGCGGGGCGGGCGCGCGGGAGGGCGGCGATGCCGAGTTCGCCGCCGCCCACATCCTCGCCGGATGGCCGCGGCTGGAGGCGGAAATCGGCGAGCGCACCCTGCCGCAGGAAGTGCGCTTCGAGGAGATCGGCGGACTCAGCTACACCAAGGGCTGCTACACCGGCCAGGAAACGGTGGCACGGCTCCATTTCCGCGGGCACACGAACCGGGACCTGAGAGGGCTCTTGTGGGACGGCTCTCCCACGCTGGACGGTGACCTCGTCGCGGCGGCCGACGGCCGGGAGGTGGGTGTGGTCACGTCGGTGCTGGACCTTCCGGCCGCGAGCGTCGGGCTGGCCCTGATCCGGCGAGAGGTGCCTGAAGGGGGCATGGTGACCGCCGGCGGCAGGGCCGCCCGGACCGTCCACCTGCCGTTTCAGCTCGATCTCGTGCCGCGATGATCTTCGTCACCGGTGGCACCGGGCTGGTCGGCCGCCACGTGGTTCAGGAGCTGGTGGGGCGCGGCGACCGGGTCACCGCGCTGGTCCGCTCCGACCAGGGGGCGGCGTTGGTCAGGCGGCTTGGCGCCGAGCCGTTCCGCGGGACGGTTGAGCGGATCGAGACCTGGGCCGGCCTCACCGCATGCCGCGCCATCATTCACGCCGCGGCCGTCATCGATGCTCCGGGTGGCTGGGGGGTCTACCAGAATCCCAACGTCGAGGGAACCCGCCTGGGCGCGTCGCGCGCCCGCGAACTCGGGGTGCGGTTCGTTCACATCTCATCGATCGCAGTCTATGGCGATGGTGTAGGGGACTGCCCGGCCGGCACGGTCACCGAGGCCGCTCCACTCGGCCCGCGTGATGCCGGCCCCCGATACGGCCGCTCGAAGCGCCTGGCCGAGGACGCCGTCAGGGCCGAGATGGGCCGCGGACTGGCCGCGATCATCCTGCGACCTTGCGTCATTTATGGCGAAGGCGACCGGCTGTTTCTCCCCAGCGTGATCCGGCATGCGCGGAGGGGCTACATGCCGCTCGTCGGGAGCGGGCGCCTCCCGCTGGCCATGGTGCACGCGCGCAGCGTCGCGGAAGTCGCGGTCGCGGCCCTCGAGTCGCCGGCGGCCCCCGGCCGTACCTATCATGTCACCGAGGATGATGAGCTGTCGGGCGAGGGGTTCGTCGCCGCATTCGCCGAGGGGCTGGGCCTCCCGATCAAGGTGGTCCGGGTCTCCGAACCGGTGGCGCTCATGGCGGCGAAGGCCGCCGACCTGTTCCGGGCCATGACGGGAGGCGGCTCGCCGGGCTACCGGGCCGCCGTTCGCTTCCTGAAAGGCGGGAATCCCTACAGTTCGGCGGCCGTCAGGCGGGAACTGGGCTGGCGGGCGAGCGTGAGGCACCGCGAGGCGCTGCCCGCCGCGATCCGCGCGATCGCCAGCCATCGTTGACCCAACCTGACAACCGAGGGGGGCCGCCGGGATCCGGCGGCCCCCTCGTCGCTTTCCTTCCGGCGGACTACTGCGCGGCGGCGGTGTCGCGGGCCATCACGGAATCAGTCGCCATCGGGGCCATGGTATCGACCGCGGGCGCCGGGGCAGCGGCGGTGGTGTCGGCGGCGGGGGCCGCCTCTTCCTTCTGGGCGCATCCGGCGATGGCGAGCAGGACGACGGCAGCGGCGAACTTCTTCATGAGAGACTCCTCGGGGGTTTGAAACGGCCTTCGCCAGCGCGGCGGGGCGCAAAATCGGCCGCCAATCTAGGTGCCTGCCCCCTCGATGTGCACCCCCCCGCCTCCGCTCCCTCCGGGGATTCGTCCCGCTGGGTGGAGCAGGAAGGCCGCTGCCACGGATGCAATCGCTCCCATCCCGAGGCTCGCGGGTACCCCGAGGTGCTCTGAGACCCATCCCGCCTGCAGCGCGCCGAGCGGCGACACGCCGAGCACCATCATGGCATAGAAACCCATGACCCTCCCGCGCAGGTGATCGGGGGCGCAGGTCTGGAGCCGGGCATTGGAGCTGACGTTGTTGAGGATCATCGCGAACCC
>JAOUIC010000071.1 GCA_029884275.1 Gemmatimonadota bacterium
GCGACTCCGGCACGTCGCCGTTCACGATGCGTTGCGCCAGCCCCTCAACGATCGCGGTCTTGCCGACGCCGGGCTCGCCGATCAGCACCGGATTGTTCTTGGTCCGCCGCGACAGCACCTGCATGACCCGGCGCACCTCCTCGTCCCGGCCGATCACCGGGTCGAGCTTCCCCTGCCGAGCCTGGTCGGTGAGGTTCCTGGTGAATCGCTCCAGCGCCTGGTACTGGCTCTCCGGCGAGACATCGGTGACCCGGTGCGATCCCCGGACGTCGGAAAGCGCGGTGCGCAGAGCCTCAGCATCCACCTGGTGGGCGCCCAGGAGGTGGCGCGCCGCCGTGCCCTTTTCCTGCACCAGCCCAAGCAGCAGGTGCTCGGTGGAGACATAGGCATCGCCCAGCGTCCGGGCCTCCTCTTCCGCCCTGTCGAAGACGCGGTTCAGCTCGCGCGAGAAGGTGGGCTCGCCCCCGCCCTCCTGGCGGGGCAGCTTGTCGAGTTCCCGCTCGGTATCCCGGATCATGGCGGTGACGTTCAGGCCCGCCTTCTGCAACAGCGGCTTGATCAGGCCCTCGTCCTGGGATAGCAGGGCCAGGAAGAGATGGGCATCGTTGGCCACGGGATTGCCCCGGCGCCCGGCCTCAGCGCCAGCATCCCGGAAGGCCTCCTGGGCCTTGAGAGTCAATCGGTCTGGTCGAATCATGAAGCAACAACTCCTCTTGAATGCGCTCGAGCAGCCCCAGCGCAAACGGCACGCCGGATTCACCTGCCGTGGTGGCAGAATCTGATACCCGTTCCCGCGGCGCGGGGCAAGCGCCCTGCCCTGATGTCAGAAACGGCACGGCACCCGGGAGAACCCCCCGAGTGCCGTGTCCTCTTCAGCCCATCCTGGCGCCCCTCACCGGCGAGCGATCATCTTGAGCGTGTATCGCTCGCCGTCCACGACCAGCTGCGCATAGTAGATACCGGGCGTCAGTTGCCGGTTCTTCTGGCGAAAGCTCCCATCCCAGTAGGCTTCGTGGAGTCCGCATGTGAGCCGAACTTCATCCAGCCGCCTTCCATCGGCGTGCAGCAGGACCGGGATCGCGACGTGCTGCGCCAGAACATTGTAGATCTTCAGACTGACCAGGGGCCGGTGGCCTCCTTCACATCGTTGTGGGGCGAGGACGAAAGGAATCGTCGTCGCGGGAAAGAACGGGTTGGGGTAGTTCTCGCGAAGTTCGACGGTCGGCGGCGGTCGCCCCTGCGCGGCCGTGGAGCCGGCTGAACCGACGAGCAGCAAGAGAACCCACCCCGGCACACCCCAGTGGGCCATGGGATTCTCCTGACTTCAGCAGTGACGGTATCGGGCTCCTTGCCGCGGGTCCTGCCAAGATGTCGCCTGACGCGACGGGCCGCAAGCGATCATCCCGTGTCAGGACCGAGGCTGCCCAAGGCGGGGGCCGGGAACCCGGCCCTCCTCCCGCCGGATGGTCAATCCGGTCCGGTCCGCCCATTCGAGGAGTGGAATCAGGTGTTTGCGGGACAGCCCCGTGACGTCCCGCAGGTTCCCCGGGGTGATCGGCCCGCGGCCGGCAAGGTCCGTCAGGCGGGCCTCGAACAGGTCGAGCGCCTGTCGCATCACAAATCGGTCGTGCCCGATTGCCACTACCTTCCCCTCCCGTTCCGCCGCCCGAAGCGCCGCGGCCGCCCCGCTGACACCGGTCTGCCGCTCCAGTTCGGAAACAGTACCCACCGCGAGGCCGGCCGCGCTCACGGCCTCGACCAGCCGCGCCACCGCGGCGTCTTTGGTCGCGGCTTCGGGCACGAACCCGCGGGCCGCCATCACCCCGGCTGCGGGGACAAGCGATCCGTCTGTCCGCAATCGCTCCACGGCGAGGTGCGCGGCATGGCCCCAGTGGCGGAGTGCCGCCCGGAAGGTCTCCAACGGCATCCCCGCGCTGGTGGGGTTCGCGGCATGGTACTCCCGGACCACCCGCATGGCCTCTGACTCCGCATCCGCGAGCGCCGCGGAGGAGAGCAGCGTCTCTCCGTCCAGGATTACACCGCTCCGGGCCGCAACCGAGGCGAGGTCGTGAAGCGAAATGCCGGCCCGAATGGCCACCTCGTCTGCCGGAATGCCCTCGGGGTGCCGCGAGACCACCAGCGAGAGCCGCTGATGGGGCTGATCGCCGCCGAGGTCCGCCGCCAGCCGGTTTCGCCCCCGGGGTGGACGCGAGTCGAGCACCGTACCCCCACCGATCACACGCACCGAGCTGTAGCTCCGAAGCACGAACCGGTCCCCGCCACGAGCCACGAGCGGGGATTCGAGCATGATCCTCCCTGTGCCCCGCTCGCCGGGCTGTATGGGGGTCACGGCCCGGAACCGGCCGATCACTTCCGTCGTCCCGAGGCAGACCCTGAGCCGGATCCGGTCGGTCAGCGCCACGGGAGACTGGGGCGACAATCTCATCGCCGCGTCGATCATGCTGGCGGCCTCCCACCCCTGATCCGGCCTGACCGCGACTTCGCCGCGATGAATGCTGCCCGCCTCGATGCCGGCCACCGCGATCGCCGCGCGCTCGCCGCGCCGCACGACGATGGCGCTTGCACCATGCCGCTGCACGGTCCGGATTCTGCCCTCGAGGCCTGACGGCAGCAGGCGGACAGCGTCCCCCGCCCGGAAGGACCCGGAGCCGACTGTCCCGGTCAGGACAGTCCCCGCCCCGGGGATGGAGAGCACCCGATCGATCGGGAGGCGTGACAGATCCTTGTCATCGCGCGTCGCCGGGCCGTGCCCGGCCGCTTCGATCGCGTCCCTGAGTTGGTCGAGGCCAGCACCGGTCCGGGCCGAGCAGGCCACCGGTTCCGCGAACGGGATCGGGCTGGCGCCGAGTGTCGCGCGGAGGTCGCTCGCCACGAGGTCAAGCCACTCCCGGTCCACCAGGTCCGCCTTGCTCAGAACTGGAATGCCCCGCGCGACGCCGAGTTCTTCCAGAACGATGAGGTGCTCCCGCGTCTGCGGCATGATCCCTTCGTTGGCGGCCACGACCAGCAGGACCAGGTCGATCCCCGCGGCGCCAGCGATCATGGTGCGCACCAGGTCCTCGTGTCCGGGCACGTCCACGATGCCGGCCACCATTCCGTCACGCAGGCCGTATGGGACGACATGGAGGTCTAGGGTGATCCCGCGGCGCCGCTCATCGGGAAGCGGGTCCATCGGACAACCGGTCAAGGCCTGGACCAGCGCCGACTTGCCGTGGTCCACGTGCCCCGCAGTGCCGATGATCACCGCCGCGCCTTCCCCTGGCCCTCCCAGAACTCCAGTGCGGGAAGGCGGGCACCCTCAGCCGCATGAATCCGGGCGTACCGGGCGAGGAGCCGGTGGTGAGCGGCGGCGTGCGGCGGCGTGAGAACCGGGAGGGGAGCAGCGGGGTCGAGCAGGCGACGCAGGTCGGCGAGGGCTTCCGGTGGGAGCCGGGCGACGTCGCGCCCCGCGGCACAGGCGTCGCAGAGAACCCCGCCCTCCACTGCCCCGAACGCCACCGGAGCTCCGGCTGGCAGCTGGCGCGCGTCAATCACGCAGCATTCGACCGTGGGAGCGAAGCCGAGCACGCCGATGAGCCGCCACAGCGCCCGGAGCGCCACGGGGGAGACGTCGGAGGGTGGGGTCCGTTCGAGCGACGCCACCTCTTCCACCAGCGCGGCGAACACCGAGGCGTTAGGCTCCGCCGCGGAGACGGCGATGACGAGCTCCGCCATCGCGGTCGCCGCCGAGAAGCGCGCCACGTCCTCAGCGAGCCTTACCGGCAGGGCGGCCAGCTCGAACCCGGTCAGGGTGTGGAGGTCACGCCGCCGGGAGAGGAGGACGTGCGCCTGGCCCACACTCAGAACCTGGAGCGACGCCCCGAAGCGGCTTCGCGGCCGGGACGCCCCCTTCGCGATCGCCGACAACACCCCGTGCCCCGGCGTGGCGAGACGGACGATCTTCGACGTCTCGCCGTACCGCAGTGTCGAAAGGATCATCGCCGGGGTGGTGACGGTCACGGCGTCGGAGGGATCTCCGTGATGACCGCGCCGACCGGGCACTCTCCGGCGTCGACCTGACGGATCTCGCTGAGGTCCCGCCGCAGGATGTGGATCGTCCCGGGCGTCCCCCCGGTGCAGGGACCCGTCTCGAGGGCGTAGATCCGCCCTTCGCTGTCGACCGAGACGGCGGAGTTGTTCGCGATCGCGACCCCGTCCCCGGCACCCCGAAGTACCTCCCCCTGGATGACGTCGTAGACCATCAGGCCTTCGGAATACGAACTGATGTAGAGGCGGTCGGTCCCGTTGGTGGCGATCGGCCCCGGGGCGGTGCCGAATCCGCCGAAGCTCCCCAGCTCGGTCCGGCTCACCGGATCCACCGTGCTGATCCGGCCGGGTGTGACTCCATCGTACGGTCCGGTGTTCATGATATACAGCAGTCCGTCGCCAGCCTCCTCGCCGAAACCGGCGTTGCCGGGACCAGGCAACGGAATGGAGTCGGTGCCCGAGGCGCGCTGATTGGTCGCGGGGTCGATCACGGTGAGCCAGCTGGAACCCGCTGGCGTGAAGTTGACGAGGTTGCCGTTGATCACGAACACCTTGCCGCGCGCCGCGATCACGGCCTGGGGATAGACACCCACATCCACACTCGCGGTGTCGCCGGTCAGGTAGTTGATCCGGGTCACGGTGTTGAGTCCGGGGTTCGCCACGTAGGCGATCGAGTCATCGATGACGGCGGAGCCAGTCGCCCCCGAATTCGCGGCGAGTGGAATGGTCCGCTCCACCACCCCCAGGGTCAGGTCGACGACCACGACGGAGTTGTCGAGCCCCATCGGGACGATGGCCCAGCCCCCACGGGCACTGACCCCGACCGGGCTTGGCGTGGTGCCGCCGAGGGGGACCTTGATCGAACTGGTGGGGGCATCAACCGGGATGATCTGGAGTGAAGCTTCGGTGCTGTTGACGACCAGAAGCACCTCTTCCGCCGGTGGCAGTGGTGCGGAGGCTTCGGCGCAGGCTAGTGAAAGAAGGAGCGCGGCGCCGAAGGGGCGGAGGATCGGGTAATGTCTCATGGCAGTTCATAGCTCACGGTGGCCGTCAGGGAGCGCCCCGACGTTGGGTATCCGGCAATGTACGCTGGTTGGCGGTCGAGAGCGTCCTCGATGTCCCCCCTCAGGCGAAGCCGCTCGAAAAGTGTGACCTCGGCCCCAAACCCCAGCAGTCCGTAGGCCGGCAACTGGTTCACGCCGCTGTAGTCGCGGTTCCGTTCCGATACGAGGTGCCAGCGGGCATCGAGTCGCCAGGAGGCGGCATCCCACGTGACGGAGGTCGCCACCGTATAGAGCGGGCGGTACGGCAACTGTGGCGCATCTTCCCAGGGACGGGTGAGCCGGCTGAGGGAGGCGCTGGCCGACATCCGAAGGGGCTGAAGCGGCCGGATTCCCAGCGTCACCTCGGCACCGCGCCGGACGACGTCGAAGTTCTGCGGCATCCAGGCGAACCGGTACCCTGGACTCTGGCCCCACAGGACCATGTCGTCCACCCGGCCAGTGTACCCGCGCAGGCCGACCTCCGTCTGGAGGCCCCAGATTCGACCGGCGTGTCGCGCGCCGGCTTCGACTTCCCAGCGGACCCGTTCCGGCTTGAGGCCGGGGTTCACCCTCACACCATTGCCTTCCCGGAAGAAGAGGTCCGCCAGCACTGGCGGCGCCACGGCACTCCCCGCTCCGGCGGACAGGATCGTGCCACCAAGGGCGACGCGGAGATCGGCCCTGATACTCCGCGCCGGCAGGTCGAGCCCGGTCCACCAGTCGAGGCGGGCACTGGAGGTGAAGGCGAGCCGCTCCGCCGCCTGCCAGGTGGCGTGGAGATCGAGATTCGCCCGGCCCTGATCGGATCCGTCCGGGATATTGTCGCCACGATAGGCGGTGTACCCCCCACCGGCGCCGAGGGTAAGCCCGGCCCGGCCGTCGCGCCGAAGGACTTGACGCCCCAGATGGACATTCGCCTCGACCCCGCTCGACTTCGAGTCGTAGGGCGCGCCCTGGGGCGGCGCGGAGTCCTGAAACCGCGAATGAAGGATTTGGAGACTACCTTCGAAATCCACGTCACCTTGGTGCCGGATCCCCGCAAGGGCGGACCAGTCACTGGCGCCGGCGGCTGGTGTGGGATTTGTGACCGGCCCGGGGAGTCCGCGCTCCGAGGCGCTGCCGCGCAGGAGAACCTCCGTCCTCCCCGCTCGACGCAGGTTGAACGACCAGATGTGTCCCCCCGCGTTCCCGCGAGTCGCCTCACCGCTCCCCCTGGCGGGCGGCAGTTCGTAACCGTAGTCGTCGGCCAGCCCCTCCCGGCTCACTGACGCCGTGAGTCCGCCCACCTGTCCGGCTGCCACGCCCCCGACGCGGCCATGGCTGCCGGCGTGGAGCGAGAGCTCCCCCGGCGGGCGGGTCCGGCTCACGATTTCCACCACTCCGGCGATGGCGCGGCCACCGAACGCCGCACCCTGTGCGCCGGGGTGAAGTCGCACCGCCTGGACCGTGGCCGTCGGAACACGGCGGAGGTCTGCCCGCCCGGTATAGGGATCGTTGAGCGGCAGCCCGTCAAGCAGGACCATCACCTCGTCAGGCGCGCTGCCCCGGAGCGTCGGTGACATGCCGCCATCGGGGCCGGCACGCATCGTGACGCCCTCCCAGCCGTCGAGCGCCGTGGCGAGCGTGCCGCCGCGGGAGACCAGGTCCCGATATCCGATCTCGGGCATCACCGTGACGCCCGACACGACGAGGGAGTCGAGCTCAACCGGTCGGGGCTCGAGCAGGACCTCCCGGTGGTGAGCGGTGGCGGGGATGATGTCGAGCACGATGGACATCGGGCCATACCCGATCCGCCTGATCAGCAGGGTGCCGCGCCCGGGATGCACTGTCCCGAAATCGAATCTCCCATCGTCCGCGGTGACCGCCCGGACGGGACCGAACCAGACGTCGGCGCCGGCCAGCGGGTCGCCCGTCGCCGCATCCAGCACCTGGCCAGAAATGCTGGCCGGGGACTGAGCCGCAAGGCGAGAAGGCGTGCCCGACATCAGGCTCACCAGGCACGCCGCTGATGCGAGCACTCTGGTGATCATGGCGTGGCGCCTGCCCTGAGCGGAACCACCTGCGCCACCCCGTCCGGCCCTTCCACCAGCGCGACCGGCCAGCCGAACACCTCCCGCAGCAGTTCCGCCCGCAGCACGGCGGCCGTGGCTCCATCGGCGAGGATGACCCCGTCGCGCATGCAGATCAGCCGGTGGGCATACCGGGCGGCCAGGTTGAGATCATGCGTCACGAGCAACGTGGACAGGCCCGCGCACGCGAGCGAGGCCAGGAGCTCGCAGATCTCCATCGCGTGGCGGATGTCGAGCGACGCGGTCGGCTCGTCGAGCACCAGCATCCGCGGCTCCTGCGCCAGCGCCCGGGCGATGCGAACCCGCTGCCACTCGCCGCCTGACAGCGTGTCGGTGCGACGGTCGGCGAGATGCGCCACGTCGGCGCGCTGCAGGGACAGTTCCACCGCCCGGTGGTCCGGCTCACCCGGCGCGCCCAGCGGACCGAGATGCGCGTACCGTCCGAGCATGGCCG
>JAOUIC010000072.1 GCA_029884275.1 Gemmatimonadota bacterium
CGGTCCAGGGTCATGGGCGAGCTTGTAGCGGGGCGGCTGGGTGGTCGCGACATTCTCGTGCAGCGCGGGCGATTCCACGCCTACGAGGGACACGACACCGCCACCCTCACCCTGCCCGTCCGCCTGGCGGCTGGACTCGGCGTACGGGTCCTGATCGTCACCAACGCCGCCGGCGGCATCCATCCCCTGCTGGCGCCGGGGGACCTGATGCTGATCGCCGACCAGGTGAACCTCTCTTTCCGGAACCCGCTGACCGGACCAGTGGCGCCGGGTGAGACACGGTTCCCCGACATGTCGGACGCCTATGACGCCGGCCTGCGCCGGATGGCGCTCGCGGTCGCACGCGAGGAATCGGTGGCGGTCCGGGAGGGGGTGTACGCCGGGATGCCCGGGCCAGCCTACGAGACCCCGGCGGAGATCCGGATGCTGCGACGGTTGGGAGCCGACGCGGTGGGGATGAGCACCGTGCTGGAGGTTGTCACCGCGCGGGCGCTGGGACTGAGGTGCCTTGGCTTTTCGATCATCACCAACCGCGCGGCGGGGCTCGGGTCCGGGACGCTGACACACGCCGACGTCCTGGCGCGGGCGGGACTGGCCGGGGAGGCGCTCGGCCGACTGCTGGCTGGCGTCCTGCGTCGTTTCAGGTGATGATCGCTGGCACCGTATGATCCAGCGGGCCGTGGCCCGAGCCGAGTCCCGGCGCGGCCGCGATCGCGCGATGGACGTAATCGAGGGCGGCGGTGACCGCCCGCTCCAGTCCAACCTTGCGGGCAAGACACGCCGTGACGGCGGCGGAGAGGGTGCAGCCGGTCCCATGGGTCGAGCGTGTGTCGATCCGCGGGCGGCGATAGTGCCGCACGGCCGACGGCATGACCAGCACGTCCACGACTTCACCGCCGCCCGAGAGGTGCCCGCCCTTGATGAGCGCGGCCTGCGCGCCGAGGGCGAGGAGGTCGCGCCCGGCGGCCTCCATGGATGCCGGGTCGTTCACCGTGCGGCTGGCGAGCAGCGCGGCTTCCTCGAGATTGGGCGTGACCAGGGCGGCGAGGGGGAGCAGGCGGTCGCGGACGATCCGCTCAGCCTCCGCGGAAAGCAGCCGATCACCCGAAGTAGCGACCATGACGGGGTCGCAGACATACTCCCTCCACCGGTGAGCGGCGATCCAGTCGGCCACCAGGTGAACCAGCGGGACGGTGGCGAGCATGCCGGTCTTGAGCGCTGAGGGGGGAAGGTCGTCGGTGAGGGCCGCGAGCTGGTCGCGCACCATCGCCTCCGGCGCGGTGTGGACGGCCCGGACTCCGCGCGTGTTCTGCGCGGTAAGCGCGACGATGACGCTGGTGCCGAAGACGCCGAACTGCTGGAACGTCTTGAGGTCGGCCTGGATGCCGGCCCCGCCGCCGGAGTCCGAGCCGGCAATCGTGAGTGCGATCTTCATGTCGGGGGCCTGTTAGGCATGTCGCTGCAACGCACCATCCGTGACCTGCACCGCCGACGTGGACGGGAGCGCCGTGGCCTGGCGCTCGCCGAAGGCATCCGCCTGGTCGAGGAGGCGCTCGCCGCGCACGTGGCGATCCAGGGGGCGGCGGTCGCCCCGGCGCTGGAAACTACACCCAGGGGCGCTGAGCTGAAGCGCCGGCTCGCGGAGGCCGGCGTGCCGCTCGAGGCCGTGACCGATGCCGAGCTGGTGTCGCTGGCCGACACCGAGCATCCGCAAGGCGTTGTCGCGGTGGTGTCGCCGCCAGCCTGGAAGCTCGACCAGATCGTGGTTGATCCCCGCGCGGTCGTGGTGGTGCTCGATGGCGTCCAGGACCCCGGCAATGTCGGCGCCGTCTGCCGGACTGCCCTGGCCTTCGGCGCGGCCGGGGTGATTGCCCTGCCGGGTACCGCCGATCTCTGGAACCCGAAGGCGCTCCGCGGCAGCATGGGCGCGCTTTTCCGCCTGCCGGCGCTCCACCTCGAGGTGGAGGAGCTGGCCGACTGGACCGCGCGCCACCGCGTGGCAGTCTGGGCCACCGGGTCGGAAGGGCGCCCCGTCTCCGGTGCGCCCGTGCCCGGAGCGCTCGCGCTGGTGCTGGGCAACGAGGGCGCCGGCATCACCCCCGCCCTGGCTGTCCGCGCCGCCGAGACGGTTTCCATCCCGCTTCGCGGCGGGGTCGAGTCGCTCAATGTGGCCGTCGCGGCCGGCATCCTACTTCACGAGGTGACGCGTGACCGTTGACCAGGCGGCGACTGTCGTCGCGGGCGTGCTCGGCGCGATGCTGGGCAGTTTCCTCAACGTCTGCATCCATCGGTGGCCCAGGGAGGAGTCGGTCGTCCGGCCGCGGTCCCGTTGCCCCGGCTGCGGGCAGACGATCGCCTGGTACGACAACATCCCGGTGGTCTCCTGGCTGCTGCTCCGCGGCCGGTGCCGTCACTGCCGGTCGGCCATCTCGGCGCAGTACCCCCTCGTGGAACTCGCCATGGGCGGTCTCTGGGCCTTCATCATCTGGCGCTATGGAGTCACCTGGCAGGCCGTGAGCGGGGGCGTGTTCTTCTCCATCCTGCTCGGCATCGCCATGACGGATGCGCGGGAGTACATCATCCCGGATGAGTTCAGTCTGGGCGGCCTGGTCATCGGCCTGCTGCTCAGCCTGAGCCGTGGCTCCGCCGGTTTGATCGACGCGGTCATCGGCGCCGCCGCGGGCTTCCTGCTGCTGTGGACGGTCGGGGCCATCGGGAAGCGGATGTTCAAGGAGGAGGCCATGGGCGGGGGCGACATCAAGATGATGGCGATGGTCGGCGCGTTCGTCGGGTGGCAGGGCGTCCTGCTGACCGTGTTCCTCGGCGCGCTGCTCGGCACGATCGTCTTCGTGCCCCTGTCGCTGATCGGGCCGAAGAAACTGGTGCCGTTCGGCGTGTTCCTGAGTCTCGGATCGGCGGCGACGTGGCTGGCGGGCTCCGCGATCATCACCTGGTATCGGATGACGGTGCTGGAGCCATGACCTCCGCCCGGCTGGGGCTTGCACTGCTTGCCGCCGCACCGCTGCTCGCCTGCCGCGGCAACCCGCCGGTGCGCGGCGGGGAGGCGGTCGGCCTTCTGGTGGACAGCCTGGTGCCTTCGGTGGAGCGGGCTACGGGACTCCGGTTCCGTCACCCGCCACGCTACGCTGTCCGAAGCCGCGAGGAAGTGCGAGCCTACGTGCTGCACAAGCTCGAGCAGGAGCTCCCTCCAGAGAAGGCTACCGGGCTCCAGACCACCTACCGCCTCCTCGGACTGCTGCCCGACACGCTGGACCTGCGCGCGCTGCTGCTCGAGCTCTTCACCGAGCAGATCGTGGGCTACTACGAGCCGGATTCCAGCATGCTGTTCGTGGTCGCCAATGCCGACCCCGCGTTCCTCAAGGCCGTTGTTGCCCACGAGCTGGTCCACAGCCTTCAGCACCAGCACGTCCGGCTGGACTCGATCATGAAGCAGATGGGGGACAGCGACCGGCTGCTGGCCGCCCAGGCAGTCCTCGAGGGGCAGGCCACCCTGGCCGGGCTTCAGGTGATGGTCCCCGACCAGAACCTCTATGCCATGCCGGAATTCTGGGAGACCTATCGCGAGCAGTTCAGGGCCCAGCAGGCCGCGATGCCGGTCTTCACCAAGTCACCGCGGATACTCCGCGAGGGGATCATCTTCCCCTACCTTGCGGGAGCGGACTTCCTCCGCTGGTGGGCGGGGTCCGAGCACCGTGAACGGCCACCATTCGGCGCTTTCATGCCCGTCTCCACCGAGCAGGTCATCCATCCCCACCGCTTCGGCGCCGGCGATCGGCCGGTCACCCTGAGGTTCGCCGCACCGGAGTCAGGCGTCATCTACGAGGACGTCATGGGGGAGTTCGACATGCGGGTGCTTGCGGTGGACCTGCTCGAGGCGCCGATGACCGCCGAAGTTACCACCCCGCTCGCGCTTGGCTGGGGAGGGGACCGCTTCCGGGTGTACGAGTCGCCGGACGGCCCGGCCATGGTCTGGTTCATCGTGTGGGATGACGAGTCGTCTCGCGCCCGATTCCTCGCCGGCACCGGCCAGCGGCTGGAGACACGGCGCCCACTGGGCTACCGGCTCGAGATCTCCGCGCTGCCAGTGGGAGGGCGTCCGGCTTGTCGTGTCATCCTCGCACCTGAACCTTGGCTCGGGTGGGGTCGCCCGGCAGACGTGAGAATCGTCCCCTGAGCCGCGCGGCCGGCCCCGGATGGACTCCCGATCCCGCCTCAGTTCGGGAGCTGATTGCGATCACCGCGCTCCGCGAGGACCGCCGCCATCGCGCGGGCCGAGCTCGAGGCGACCTCCAGCACGGTGCTGACGAAGTCGAGGCCGAGTCGCAGTTCGCTGTCGCTCATCCGGCGGGCAGTGCGGAGGGCGACCATGGGCCCGCGACTGACGGCATCGGCGAGTGCGTCGGCCACCCGGATGGCGGTGGCAGCGTCATCGGGCCCGTCGGCCCGCGGGGAGAAGTCGGGCTTCACGGAAGCTCCAGGGAGAGAGTCGCTCCACGATAGGGACGCACTGTCATCCCAGCATCAACCCATCGACGCGTCACGGTGCCCGCCGACGCGAGCTGCGTCACCGCAAGGCTCGTCTCATCCCAGCAGCCGCCCGAGCCCGTACGCAACCAGCCCGACCAGCCCTCCCAGCCAGTAGCCCAGACGGACAATGAGCTCGAGCTCCCGATGGGTTACGCCGCGGACGATTTCCTCCATGCGCTGGGTGGAGAATCCCATGACCTTCTGCTCCACCATCTCCTGCACCTGCAACCGGCTGACGACCATGGGGACCTGATCCATCACCCAGCGCCACGCCGCGTCGCTGGTGACCTGGGCAATGGTCCCAACCGCCTCGTCACCCAGCCAGTCGGCTGGTCGCCCGATCGGCCGGTCGAGCAGCGCGCGCCCGCCGGCCAGCAGTGTCTGCCGCACCCATTCCTGACCGTCGGAAGCGGACAGCGCCTCGCCCACCGCGCGATGAACCGCCTCCGGCGGCAGATGGGCGATAAGCTCCCCCCAGGTCCGCCGGTCCGCCTCGTCCAGCAGGCGATCGACACCGTGGGTGACCGCCGCTCGCGCGCCTTCGCTGCGCAGCGCCGCGAGCAGGAGCTCGGTGAGGTTCACGGCCAGCCGCCCGCGCCCCTCCGGGCCGATCCGCTCCAACCGCTGACTGATGGGCGCGCGGAGGGCAATCTGAACCGCCTCCGCCGCCGATTGCCGGACCTGGTCGCGGAGGGTGCCGCTACGAAGCTCGGCGGCAAGTCGGTCGGCTCCCTGACTGGCGAATCCATCCAGCAGCGAGGCGAGGGCGCCATCGGTGACGACCAGGCGCGCCAGGAGGCGCTGGTGCAGGACCATGCCGCGGATCGCCTGATCGATGCCCTGCCGGATGATCCGCAGCACGAGGGCGCGCGACTCAGGGCGTTCCAGTGCATCGCCAATCCGCTCGACGATGCCTGGCAGTGAGTCGGTGATCCCCTGCTCGAGCGCCGCGGCGATGGCCGGGGGGAGACGGTCGGTCAGGGGCCGTGGGTCGGCAGCGAGCCGCTCCAGTTCCCCCCGGGCCACCGCCTCGAGGGCGCGGCCCAGCTCCTCGCTGGCCGGAAGCGTCTCCGCCCACGCGGCGACGCGGGCATGCATGCTGGAGCGGCGTTCTTCGGTGAGGAGGGCGCCGACGGGCCGGCTCCCGAGTCGTGCGGTGAGATCACCGAGCAGCACGGCCACGGTCTGCCCGAATTCCGGGGAGGCCACATGCCCGGCCAGCCGGGCTGCGGCACGGCCAGCGAGGCCGGGCAACTCCCGTTCAACGGCACTTGATGCCTCATGCCCGAGGGTGGCGCGGAGGCTGCCGAAGTCGCGCCGGAGCAGCTGTTCCACCCCCTGTCTCACGGCCTGATCGAAGGCCGTCCGGATCTCAGGGGCGCTCAACCGCTGGGTCAGGTCCTCGGCGGTCAGGAGGCGTTCCCCGACCGTCTTGCCGACGCTCCTGGCGAGCCGGGCCTTGTTCTTGGGGATGGCGCCCTGCATGAGGAAGGGGCCGACCCGCACAGGCTCGTGCGGGTGGAACAGCATCCAGACGGCGACGGCATTGGTGAGGCCGCCCGCGACCGCCCCGACCCCGACCGTCAGTGCGCCCTCGATGAGTGCATTGGAGTCCATGGACAGGAGTATACGGGATTTCCCACGGCAAGCTTCGGCGAGGGAAGGAGGGAACTTGCCCTAAGGCCGTAAGCCCGCTATTCTTCGAGGCTTATGTTCGAGGAGCTGTCCGGAAAACTCACCGCCGCGCTCGGCAAACTGACCGGGCGTGGGGTTCTGACCGAGGAGGCCGTGAAAGACGGCCTCCGCGAGATCCGACGGGTGCTGCTGGAAGCGGACGTGAGTTTCGACCTGACCCGGGATTTCCTGGAGCGGATCGAGACACGGGCGGTCGGGGCTCAGCTCCTCAAGGCGGTGCGTCCCGGGGATCAGCTGGTCAAGATCGTCTATGACGAGCTGGTGACCCTGCTCGGGGAGCGGCAGGCGCCGCTGGCGTTCGCGTCGGTGCCCCCGACGGTGATCCTGCTGGTCGGGCTGCAGGGTTCCGGCAAGACGACCACGGCGGGCAAGCTCGCGAAGCGGCTCAAGCTGGAGCAGAAGGCCCCCTTCCTGGTGGCGGCGGATGTCTACCGGCCCGCCGCCGTCGACCAGCTCCAGGTGCTGGCGAAGCAGGTGGAGGTTGGGTGCCACGCGGAGCCCGGGGTCGAGGACGTGGTTGGCATCGTCCGGCGCGGTATCGTCGAGGCGGGCAAGGCGCGCGCGCGGACGGTGCTGGTGGACACCGCTGGACGCCTGCAGATCGACGCCGAGATGATGGACGAGCTCAAGGCGCTCAAGGCGGCAGTGAAGCCGCACGAGATCCTGCTCGTTGCCGACGGGATGACGGGCCAGGACGCCGTCCGGATCGCGAGCGGCTTCCACGAGGCGCTCGGCATCACCGGCGTGATCCTGACCAAGATGGATGGCGACGCGCGGGGCGGCGCCGCCCTGTCCATCCACGGCGTGACGCGGGCGCCGATCAAGTACGTGGGCCTGGGCGAGAAGCTGGACGCCCTCGAGCCGTTCCGGCCCGATCGGCTGGCGGGCCGGATACTCCAGAAAGGGGACATTCTCACCCTGGTGGAGCGGGCCCAGGCCACGGTGGACTCGGCCGAAGCGGAGAAGCTGGCCAAGAAGGCGGTGTCGAAGCGGGGCCTGGATCTCCAGGATTTTCTCACCGCCATGAAGCAGATGCAGAAGATGGGGCCGATCAAGAACGTGCTCGGTATGTTGCCCGGGGTGAGTCCCCAGGCGCTGCAGGGCGCGAACCTGGACGAGTCGCGGCTTCGGCACGTCGAGGCGATCGTCCTCTCGATGACCCCGAAGGAGCGTGCCGACCCGGACCTGATCAACGGCTCGCGGCGGATGCGGATTGCGAAGGGGGCCGGACGTACGGTCCAGGAAGTGAATCAGCTGCTCGGGCAGTTCAAGCAGATGCAGAAGCTGATGAAATCGGCGGGGAAGCCGGGGGTCCGGCTCCCGTTTG
>JAOUIC010000074.1 GCA_029884275.1 Gemmatimonadota bacterium
ACGACGGGCGGAGGAGGGGGAGGTCAAGGTGCTTCAGGCCGTGGAGGGCAAGTTCGCCGCCAAGTAGGGGAAGGGCGTGCCAACCCCGACGGCAGGCTCAGGCCCGCCAGATCTCCCTGCCCTGCGTCACCGTCCGCACGCAGGCGTTGTCCCGGAGGTGGTACAGCCACTGGTCAACGCTCTCCGCCTCGATAACCGCGAAGTCCGCCGACTTGCCCGACTCGAGTGAGCCCACCTCGTCCTCCAGCCCTACGGCACGCGCTGCAATGATGGCCGCGCCCTTCAGCGACTCGGCGGGGGTCATGCGCTGCAGGGTGCAGGCTAGGGTCATGGCGAACGGCAGGTGATAGCTGGGCGCGGAGCCAGGGTTGAAATCGGTCGCGACGGCCACCGCCACTCCAGCCTCGATGAGGCGCCGCGCGCGGACCGGCGCGACATGCAGATACAGCGAGGCAAAGGGCAGCGTCACCGCCACGACCCCCGCCTCGCGCATCCGCTCGATCCCCTGATTCGACACTTGCTCCAGATGGTCCGCCGATGCGGCGCCGACCTCGGCCGCAAGTTCGGCCCCGCCGCCGGAGGTGATCTGGTCGGCGTGAATCTTGGGTCGAAGTCCGTGGCGCTTCCCCGCCACCAGCACCCGCCTCCCCTGCTCCACCGAGAACGACTTCTCTTCCACGAAGACGTCGCAGAAACGTGCCAGCCCGCGCCGGGCGGCCTCAGGGATGATCTGTTCACAGACGAGGTCAACGTACGCGTCGCCTCGGCCGCGATACTCCGGCGGGACGGTGTGGGCCGCGAGCAGGGTCGGCACGATTCGCTGGGGCCCGGTGCCGAGATCGCGATAGACCTGAAGCAGGCGGAGCTCATCGTCGAGGGTCAGGCCGTACCCGCTCTTGGCCTCCACCGTGGTGACGCCGAGTCGAGCCATGGCGGCCAGATGGGCGGCGGCCCGCGACCCAAGTTCTTCCCCGCTGGCAGCTCGCGTCTTCCGCACTGTCGAGAGGATGCCCCCCCCGGCCGCGGCGATGTCGAGATAGCTGTGGCCGAGGATGCGCTGGGAGAACTCCTCCGTGCGCCAGCCGCCGAAGGCCAGGTGAGTGTGGCAATCCACCAGTCCCGGCACCACGAGCTGCCCTGCGGCGCTCTCTCGGTCCCAGGCATGGTACTCGGCCGGCAGGTCTTTCAGTGCGCCGACCCACCTGATTCGGCCTCCTTCCCACGCCAGGGCGGCGTCCCTGACCGGGGTGATGTCGCCCTGGCCGCCGCTGGCGGCGCAGGTGACGAGTGTCCCGATATCGGTGAGCAGCGGCATGATGGGGCTGGCTATGTCCGGCGGATCAGGCCGTGCCGAGCATGGGAAGATCGACGCCGCGCTCCCGGGCGGTCTCGATGGCGATCTCGTACCCCGCATCGGCGTGCCGCATCACCCCGGTTCCGGGGTCGGCGGTGAGGACGCGCTGGAGGCGCCGGTCGCCCGAGTCGGTTCCGTCCGCCACTGCCACCATGCCAGAGTGAATCGAGTAGCCGATCCCGACGCCGCCGCCGTGATGCAGCGAGACCCAGCTCGCGCCGCAGGCGGTGTTGAGCATGGCGTTGAGCAGCGGCCAGTCGGCGATCGCGTCGGACCCGTCTTTCATTCCTTCGGTCTCACGGTTGGGCGAGGCCACCGAGCCGGTGTCGAGGTGGTCGCGCCCGATGACGATCGGCGCGTCGACCTTCCCCTTCCGCACCAGCCAGTTGAACCGTTGCCCCATTTCGGCGCGCTCGCCGTACTCCGGCCAGCAGATCCGTGCCGGAAGTCCCTGAAAGTGGACCTTCTCGCGGGCGTGCCGGATCCAGCGCGCCAGCGCCTCCTTCTCGGGGAAGGTGGCGAGGACGGCCTCATCGGTGACGGCGATGTCCCTCGGATTGCCGGAAAGTGCCGCCCAGCGGAACGGGCCGGCGCCGCGGCAGAAGAGGGGCCGGATGAACTCCGGGACGAAACCCGGAATGTCGAACGCCTGCGCGAGCCCCCGGTGATCTGCCACCTGACCGCGGAGGTTGTTGCCGTAGTCGAATGTCACCGCGCCCCTCCCCTTGAGCGCCAGCATCGCCGTGACGTGGACGACCATGGAGTCGAGCACCCGCGCCTCGTATTCCTCCGGGTCGGCCTGGCGCAGCACCGCAGCGGCTTCCAGCGAGAAACCGGTCGGGATGTAGCCCACCCGGAGATCATGGGCCGAGGTCTGGTCGGTCAGCACGTCGGGCACAATTCCACGGCGGACCAGGTCGGGCAGCACTTCGGCGATGTTCCCCACCAAACCGACCGACAAGGCCTGCTGCCGAGCGCGGGCTTCCTGAACCAGCTTGAGGGCAGCCTCCAGGGAGGTCTCCAGCCGGTCACAGTAGCCGGTCTCGACCCGCCGGCGGATGCGCTCGGGATCCACGTCCACGCCGAGAAAGGCGGCACCGTTCATTGTCGCCGCCAGCGGCTGGGCCCCACCCATGCCGCCGAGGCCACCGGTCACCACCAGCCGTCCGGCGAGGCTGCCCCCGAAGTGCTGCCGAGCGCACTCGGCGAAGGTCTCGTAGGTGCCCTGCAGGATGCCCTGCGTGCCGATGTAGATCCAGGAGCCCGCGGTCATCTGCCCGTACATGGTGAGCCCGGCCGCTTCCAGGCGGCGGAACTCGTCCCAGGTGGCCCAGCGCGGCACCAGGTTGGCGTTCGCGATCAGGACCCGCGGGGCTTCGTCGTGGGTGCGGAAGACGCCGACCGGCTTCCCGCTCTGAACGAGGAGGGTCTCGTCATTCTCGAGCCGCTTGAGCGTCGCGACGATGCGGTCGAAGCACTCCCAGTTCCTCGCGGCCTTTCCGGTTCCCCCGTACACGACGAGGTCTTCCGGCCGCTCCGCCACGGCGGGGTCGAGGTTGTTCATGAGCATGCGGAGGGCGGCCTCCTGGTGCCACCCCCTGCAGTGGAGTGTCGTGCCCGTCGGTGCGGTGATGCGGCGAGCGGTAGTGGATGTCATGGCGTGATGGTAGCAGCGGCCACCAGTTCCTTGACGCCGGCCAGCAGGCGATTCACCTCGCGGGGAGTCGTGTAGCAGGCGCATCCGGCCCGCACCAGCCCCTCGGATTCGCGGCCGAGGCGCCGTGCCACGGTCGCGGCGTAGAAGTCCCCGTGCGACACGAAGACCGCCCGGTCGGCGAGGAAGCGAGCCACCGCTTCCGCCGTAAACCCCGCGACCGAGAACGAGAGCGTCGGGGTGCGCGGCCGGGTCGGAGGCGGCCCGTAGAGCTGGACGCCCTTGATGCGCCGAAGCCCGTTCCAGAGCCGCTTGAGCAGGGCACTCCCCTCGAGGTGGAGCCGCTGGCCGGCGTCCAGCAGGCGCTCCCGGCGGGTGGTCCCTGCTCCCAGGCTGGCGAGAAAGTCCACCGCGGCGCGCGCCCCGACGATCGCCTCATGACTCAGGGTGCCGGTTTCGATCCGCTCGGGCGCGGAGTCGGGGGCCGGCTCGAGCTTGGGGACGTCGAGCGACTCGAGCAGCTCCTTCCTGGCGCAGAGGACGCCCAGGTGGGGGCCGTAGAACTTGTACGGGGAGCAGGCCAGGAAGTCCGCCCCGATCCGCTGGAAATCGAGCGGCCCGTGGGCCGCGTAGTGCACCGCGTCGACGAACGAAAGCGCCCCGCTCGCCCGGGCCAGCCCGACCGCCGCCTCGACGTCGGTGATCGTGCCCAGTGCGTTCGAGGCGGCGCCGATGGCCAGAAGGCGGGTCCGGGGAGTGAACGCCGCCTCGAGTTCGCTCCACACCAGCTCGCCGCGCGCCGGATCGAGCGGGACGGTCCGAATGGTGACCCCACGCTCCCGGCTCAGCGCCTGCCACGGCGCGATGTTGGCGTGGTGGTCGAGCTCGGTGACGATGATCTCGTCGCCCGGCGCCCAGCGGCGGCCCAGCGCGCGGCCAAGGTGAAATGTCAAGGTGGTCATGTTGGCGCCGAAGGCGATCTCGTCGGGCCGCGCCCCGAGGAAATCGGCCAGCGCCGCCCGGGCGGCGACCAGCGCCGCGTCGGTCTCGATGCTGGTGGGATAGGCCCAATGGGTATTGGCGTTGTGGTGGTAGAGGTAGTCGGTCATCGCCTCGACGACGGCCTTCGGCACCTGGGTCCCGCCCGGGCCGTCGAAGTAAGCCACCGGAAGGTCGTGATGCTTCCGCTTGAGCGCCGGAAACTCGCGCCGGATCCGCTTCACGTCGAGCACCGTTCCCCCGCCTTTCATCATGGTTTGGCCGAACCGGGTCCAGCCGACGAGTCACTTTCCGCCTCTTCCACCACGGACTCCAACCCCATGTACTCCACCCGCCCCCTGGAGACCAGGCGGCTGATTTCCTCCCGGGCGCTGGCAAAGTCGCGCAGCGCCACGAGGCAGCCGACCAGCCGGACAGCGGTGGGGTAGCGGTTGGGATCAAACAACAGTGCGACCCGGTAGAGCGGAACGGCCCAGTCGCACCGTCCGAAGCGGCGCTCTATGGTCGCGAGATCGTCGTACACGGCCGGGTCGCGGTCAAAGAGGCTGAGCGACCGCCTCAGGGCGCCGGCCGCCTCGGTGTCCCGTTCCTGCCGGACGAGTTCCGCCGCCCAGTCCCTCCACGCCTGATAGCTGAGCGGCGCATCGAGCACCGTCTGGCCATGCAGCGCCGATGTGTCGTACCAGACCGTGGCGCGCTGCGCCGCCGCAAAGGCTCCGACCGACAGCACGACCAGCGCGGCTGCGCCGAGCCCCTCGACCACACCCGGGATCCGGGCCAGCCGACCGGCTCCGAGCATCGCGGCCCACCCGCCGCCGATGAGGCAGGCGCCCACGCTCGGCAGGAAAAGGTCCGCTTCCGAGAGGATCTTGGCGGTGGGGACGAACAGATTCGACCCCGGGAGGATCATCACGGCGATCCAGAGCAGCCCGGCCGCCACCGGTTTCGAGCGGCCCAGTGCCCACCAGGAGACGATCGCGAACAGCAGCATTGCCACCAGCCCGATCACCTGCTCTTCCCCGAAGCCGCCGGCGAGGTCGATCTCCTGCGGGGAGTAATCCGCCTGCAGGTGCGCCGGCCAGAAGAGCAGGCGAAGCCCGGTGGGGACCGCCGCGAGCATCGTCATGGCGCGAAGCGACGCCGGGGTCCCGTCCCAGGCCGGGTGCGGCAGGTCGCCGACGAGCGACCCCAGCACGGTATGGCGAACCGAGAGGTAAGCCACGGCCACCGCTGCCAGGGCGACCAGCGCCCTCGACACGTCGTCCCGCCGGGCGGCGGGCTGCCGGCTGCAAGCGACGAGAGGAGTGATGACCAGCATCAGCAGCGGCAGCACGAGCGCCTGTTCGTGGGCCAGGCAGGCGAGCCCGAATCCGCCGACGATGACCGCCAGGCGGGTCGAGGTCAGCCCGCGGGCGACCGCATCGACGTAGGTGGTGGTGGCGAGCAGCGCGAACGCCGTCGCCATCAGCTCCCCCTGTCCCGTCGCGCTGGCCACGGCCTCGACGTGCACCGGATGCACGGCGAAGAGTCCGGCCGCCAGTGTGGCTGGTCCGAGGGGCAGAAAGCGGCGGGCCAGCGCGAACACGAGCAGACTGGCCACGATGTAGAGCGCCAGACTGGTGAGGTGGTAGATCAGCGGCGACCCGATGCCGAACACCCACTGGAAGGAGAATCCGATGGTGGTCAGCGGCCGATACAGACGCCCGTCGGACTCGAGGGTGACCTGGGGCCAGTAGGTCTCCAGGATGCGCATCGGAAAGTCGGCGACGGAGTGGACCCGGTCGTTTCGGACGATGAGGTGGACCGCATCGCCGGCGAAGCGATTGCCCAGGATCGGCCCCATCGCCACGATTGCGAGCGCCGCCACCAGCGCCAGCGGTACCCAGGCAGCGGACCTCCCGCCGTCCGTCGGTCTCCCCATCAGCGTCATGCAGTCGGCTCCACAGGCTGGCAGTTCTCCCGGGTCAGGCCGGGTACCGGGGCATCGGATTCACCGGACGGGCGATTCCATGTTAGCTATCTAGTTGCAGGACAACAACATAGACGACTCGGCCACCCGCGGCCGTGGACGGCATGCTCCCTGCTCGTTGGTCGAGTTGTTCCCAGCATCATCCGCGCACGGCGCGCAGACCCGACTTCGTGGCGTGACCATGAGACCAGTCGTCCCTGACGATCAGCAGCGACACGAGAGACTGCGCCGGCTCTGGGCGGCCGAGGAATCCCTGGCCCGCGCCTGCTGGCGGTACGCGAACTCCACTGGCGACGCCGGATTCGCGGTGCAGGAGATGGTCCGCAGCCAGTTGGCCCGCTCCCTGCCCGGAACCTGGCACCACCTCCCTCTCGCGGTCCGCCAGCTGCCCGGGCTGATGGAGGCCGTCGACCGCGCATTGTCGGAGCAGCGGGAGCGGCTCCGCCGGTCATCCCGAGGACGCTATACCCAGCTCGCGACGCTGCAGCAGTCGGCGCTGCTTGCCCTGGCGCAGGCCCAGCTTGCCGCGACCGCGACCGCCGTCTCGTTCGACGTGATCATCGCGGAGGCCCGCTGCCAGGACCTGGTCCGCACCGCCCAGCTCGTGGTCGAGCAGGACGCGATGCGCGAGGCGGCCTACGAGCTGGGCGACGATCACCCCGCCGACCTGGAGGCCTGCCAGGGGCTCTACCTCGCCGCCGAGGAGGCGATCGCCGACTTCGAGGAGAAACTCCAGGCCGGCCAGTCCCTGGCGGAGGCCTTCGCGGTCGACATCCTGCTCGAGGCGCAGCTCTCCCTTCCCCCGGGTTCGCCCGCCTGACGATTCCGGGCCGCGGAACGGCCCGGAAACCCTCGCCCCGCTACGGCGTCAGCGGCCGGATCCGGGGCTCCATCCGGATGATCCACAATCCGTTGTTGTCGTCATTCACGTAGGCCAGCCCGTCACGCACCACGACACCCCAGGTCATGGCGGAGTTCTTGACGTGCCCCTCCATGTCGGCGGTGTTCACGTGGACCATCTCCCGGCCCTGGGCCCGGAGGTCGCCGCGCAACTCCCCCGAAATGTCGAACGCCCGGAACCCGGCGTTATAGGCGCCCATGTAGAGGGTGTCCCCTGCCGCCCAGACGTTGTGCACGCCGCCGAATTCGGGTTCATACCACGCCACGCCGCGCGGGGCGGTGATGTCACTCACGTCCACCACATGCAGACGGCCGTAGGCGCGTGATGCGGCGGCATCACGGGCCCCTTTCACGTCGGTCGCCGGGAAGACTTCGTCAGCGATGAACACATACTGTCGATGCCGCCAGGCGGTGTGGGTGCCGCGGATGAAGCCGGGCCCGCCGGTGGCCTCGACATCCCGATACAACTCGTTCAGGTCGTACTTGTACTGCGAGATGAGCTGGGGACTGTCGGGCCGGCCGCCCCTGATGCCGTTCCCCACGTCGAGCATGACCAGCCCCTCGTTCCAGTAGCTCAGGTAGGCGATGCCGTCCTGCACGTCCACGTCGTGCAGCGAGTTCCCCATCTGGTCGGGCCGGGTGGACCACCTCGCCACCTCGCGGGGCTTGGAGGGATCGCCGATG
>JAOUIC010000073.1 GCA_029884275.1 Gemmatimonadota bacterium
ACGCGCAGGATGCCCATGTTGGCGCCGCGCCGGGTGCCGCCCTGCTTCACCACATCGGTGGAGGCATCGTACAGGCTCATGAACGACACCGGCCCGCTGGCCACGCCCATGGTGGACCGGACGATGTCGTTCTTGGGCCGGAGCCTGGAGAAGGAGAAGCCGGTGCCGCCCCCAGACTGGTGTACCAGCGCCATGGCACGGAGGGTGTCGTAGATCCCGCTCTTGCCGTTGGACAGGGCGTCCTCGACCGGCAGGACGAAGCAGGCGGAGAGCTGGCCCAGCGGCCGGCCCGCGTTCATCAGGGTCGGCGAGTTGGGCATGAACATCCGCTTCGCCATCAGGTCGAAAAAGGCCTCCGACAGCGCCTCCACCGCCCCGGCGGACGCGCCATAGCGGCGGTCAGGCTCGGCGATGGTGCGGGAGACCCGCCAGAAGAGGTCGCTGGCCGACTCGGTGGGCTTACCCTGGTCGTCCTTGATGAGGTAGCGCTTCTCCAGCACCGTGATGGCGTTGGCGGACAACTCGAGCGGGTGCGCGTGTGGAGGTGACTTCGCCATGGCCCTTTCCCAAATGAGAAGGCGAGGGTTGTAACAACCCGGCTACTTCTGGATGACGGAGATGTCTACTGGAGGCAAAACCGGAAGCCAAAAGTAGGCGCGGAGCATCGGGCCGACAATACGCGAAAAAAGCGCGCAACGACGCGAAAAAGCCTTGTTCACATCACAAATCTACATCTATCACCCTCCGGCTGCCTGCCAGACGGGGAAGGCACCGCTGCGGTGGCGCGCTCCCTGCCCCACATAGTGCCGCCAGGTCTGCTCGATGCGGGCCACCAGCACGTCATCCACCGCCCGCACCACCCGGCCCGGCACCCCCATCACCAGGGAGCCCGGCGGGACCACGGTTCCCTCCGCGAGCAGCGCACCAGCCGCCACCACGCTCCCCCGCCCGACGACCACCCGGTTGAGCAGGGTGCTGCCCATGCCGATCAGGCAGTCGTCCTCCACCGTGCAGCCGTGCAGGATCGCCCGGTGCCCGACACCCACTCGGTTGCCGATGGTGCACGGCACCCCCTCGTCCACGTGGACGATGGTCCCATCCTGAATGTTGGTCTGCGTCCCGATCCTGATCGGGGCCATGTCGCCCCTGAGGACTGCGGTGTACCAGATGCTCGACTCCTCCCCGACCGCCACGTCGCCCATGACGACAGCCGAAGGCGCGATGAAGGCCGCGGGGTGAATCTGCGGGCCGTTCATGGGACCTCGGGGGAGAAGGCCGCCTGGGTCCAGCCGTCAACCGTCTGGCCATCGCGCCGGGCCGGGCTCCATTCCATCCCCTGGGCGAAGGCCTCGGCAGCACGGGTGAACAGCGGTTCGTTGGAGGGGTTCCGGGTCCGCACGGCCAGGGTGCGGCCACCCCGCGAGACTTTGACCAGAAGGACCACGACCGATGGCGTGCCGCCCACCTCGGGGGGCACCGGCACGCGGGTAGTGCCGATGGGAAGCGGCGGGGAGTCGTAGCAGGCGCGGCCGAAGCGGTTCACCGGCCCGGGGTTGTCGCAGTCGAGCCGCATCAACTGGCGCCGGCGGGCCTCCGACATGCCGCCGGTCCGCGGCAGCGCCGGGCTGAATTCGAGGGTGTCGTTCGTCTCGATGAAGATGCTGTCCAGAAAGAACGGAGCTCCCGGGGCGGTGATCGCGAGCTCGTGCCAGCCGACCGGCAGCCGGATGGCGGCGCCGCTCGTGCTGAGCGGCCGCGAATCGATCATGACCTGGGAGCGTGGGGGCAGGTCCTTGAGGCGCAGCGTGCCGCTGTCACCCGGCGTGGCGGATTCCGCCGGCGGCGCCACCGGTGAGGCCAGCGCCAGCACCGGCGGCGAGTCCTGGCTTGCGGGCGGAAATGCCAGCCCAGCCGAGTCGGCGCCGCTCCGCGTGGCTGCCGAATCGGGCGCCGGAATCGCCGGACTGGGTTCGGGTGGCGGGGCTTCGGCCTGAGGCGCGCCGCCGATCAGGCCGCTGGAATAGATATAGTAGCCTCCCCCGACGATGCCGGCGATCAGCAGCAGGGCGAAGGCCCACGGCACCCACTTGCCCCGCTCCGGCTCCGGCGCAACCACTGGCCGGCGGATGGCGCTGCGGCGGGGCGTGTCCGGAACCGACGGCCGCGGCATCGGCGTCTTGATCGGCGGGGCCGCCGGCGGCGGTTCGAGGGGGATGGGACTGGCCGGAATGGGCGTGGTGGACTGGCGAGCGATGGCCGCCTGCTCGGCGGTCACGCGGCGCTGGTAGGCGACGCCTTCGCGCGGCTGCCCCTCCAGCGCCCTGAGCAGCGCATCGGCGTCCTGATACCGATCGGCCGCTTCCTTCATCATGAGCTTCTTGACGATCTCGAACAGCCGGCGTTCGTCCGACGTGTCCAGGAGGGGGACCGGGATCGGCTCCATGATGTGCTTGTAGCCGATCGAGAAGCTGTCCTCGCCGTCGTAGGGGAGTTCGCCGGTGAGCGCCTGGTAGGCCACGATCCCGAGGCTGTAGAGGTCGCTCCGGCCGTCGATACTCTGCGCCCGGGCCTGCTCGGGGCTCATGTAGTGCGGCGTCCCGATGGACATCCCGGTCCCGGTCAGCCGCGAGCTGGTGCCCGACTTGGCGATGCCGAAGTCGGTCACGACGCACTGACCGAACTCGTCGAACATGATGTTGTCGGGCTTGATGTCGCGATGCACGATGCCGCGCGCGTGGGCATACCCGAGGGCGGAGGCGACGTCGGCGAGCAGATTGCGGATCTCGCCGGGGGCGAGGCGCTTGCGCTCCGCGAGAATGGTCGAGAGCGAGCCGCCCCGGAGGAGCTTCATCACGAAGTAGATGACCCGCCCGCTGCGGCCGACGCGGTAGACCGGGATGATGTTGGGGTGCTCCAGACTGCCGGCGTTCCGGGCCTCGCGGCTGAACCGCTCGACGAAATCGGCGTCGAACGCGAGCGAGAACGGCAGCACCTTGAGCGCGACCTCGCGCTGGAGGTGCCGGTCGAGGGCGCGATAGACGATCGCCATCCCGCCCCGGCCCAGTTCCTCGCGCAGTTCGTAGTCGGAGGCGAGCGCCTCCCGGATGACGTCGAGCTCCGACAACTCGGAGGGGTCGACGGCGTCGATGGGCAGGGTGGTCCGGAGATCCAGACCGCATGAGGGGCAGAACTGCGTGGACGGCTGGATGCCCGTCCCGCAACGGGAGCAGAACATGGCCGAACCTACGCGACGCGGGAGGCGGGCGTCAAGCGCGTGACCGGCGCAGAGTTAGCTCAGTCCTTGATCTCGAAGGCCGACCGGCTGGCCCGCTCCGATCCCACCTCGTCGCGCACCACGACTTCGATCCAGTAGCGGCCCGCCGACAGGCGGTCGAGAGCGATGCCCCGCCGGACGGGCGTCGCGACGCCGGTCGCGACGTCGTCGAAGGCAAGGCGGATGGCGGGCTTCCGGCCGCCAAACACGCCGAGAAACTTCCCGCTGCCCTGCTTGTAGACCCGCACTTCGGTGTGGTAGGTGGCCTCTGGCCGGAGCCCATGGACCTCGTAGTAGAGTTCCATCGTCTCGGTGTGTTTGAACAGCCGGGTCGGGTTGAACCAGACGGTGTCGCCCTCGGCGGGCCGCCAGGCGAGGCGGGCGGACCGCGCCCCCAGCACGAGGTCGCTCAACTCGACGTGACGGCCGGAGAAGTCACCCAGCGTCATGGTGTCGGGCGCGAACATCACTCCGTTGTCCGGCCCCTGCTCGAGTCCGAGGCGGTAGCGGATCCAGCCCGGGGTCACCGGGACCTGCATCGCGCCGACCAGGTACTGGTCCGACGTGACCGCCGCCCGAGCGAAGAACACCCGGGTGGTGTCGATGGCGAGCGCGGGCCGCCCGGCCCGGTCGAGGGCGGAAAGCCGGAGCCGGACGGGGTACAGCAGCCCCCGTTCCGACTTGACCGGCTGGAGCGCGGGCCCCGGAATCGCGTAGGTAACGTGCAGCGTGCTCTGCCCATCACTCCCGCCCACGGCGTACATGCCGGTCACGGCGCGCAGGTCCTTGGCATAGGCGAACTCGTAGGAATCGGTCGAGGTCCCGCGTTCGATGCTCGCCCGGCCCATCTGGCGCTCCTGGGTCAGATAGCGCTGGGCGCCGGAACCGCCGGCGTTGAGCAGCCGGCCATACACCGGGCTCAGCGCGTCGCGCGAGTAGATCAGCTCCTCGGCCAGCGCGGCGTAGGGCGACTGGTCCCAGTCGCGCTGCAGCGACATCGAGGCCTCGAACCCCAGGATGTCGAAGACGCTCTCGACCAGCTTGTAGTCCTGCAGGTCTTCTCGGGCGAGAAAATGGAAGATCAGGGTGCCGTCGCTGCGATCGTACTGCCAGGTCTCGTTGAGTCGCGTCTCCGCGTCAGGCGTCGCGTGGATGATGTAGGTGGCGCGACGGCTGGGCTCGCCATGGCGGATGTAGATGATCCCGCGGTCGTCGAAATCGTCGCTCCCGGACCGGTACCGCTCGACGATGTCGAAGTGCCGGTTCCGGCTCACCAGCTGGTAGTGCCGGCGCGCGTAGTAGATCCGCCGGTAGTGCTCGCAGAGCCGCTCCCCGTCGAGCAGCAGCGCGGTCCGGTCCCGCTGCACCCAGAACCGCTGGAGGAAGAGCGCCCGCCGCTCCCCCCGGTTGAAGTCGAATTCGGCCAGCGCGCTGTCGCTCGCGACGATCGCGAGGTCGGCGCGGTATTCCGCCACCGAAGCGGAGTCGTCGATCGCGGCCCCTTCCAGGTAGGTCTTCAGGCCGGAGGGCTGGCCGTCGAGGAGCTGGGTGCGCGCCAGTTCGAGCAGGCCCGGTCCGCGGGCCCCGCCGCGATCGAGATACTCACGAAAGGCCGTGAGCGCCGAGTCGATGTCTCCCACTTCGCGCTCGACCCGTCCCCGATACAGCAGCACGTCCGGGTTGAGGGCGGCCGTGGTGGCGGCCGCCTCGCGCAGGGCGGCGCGTGCCAGCTCGGTCTTGACGTTGATCCGCTGGCGGAGGGCGGTCGAGGCGAGTTCGACCAGTCCCAGCGTGAAGGAGGGGTCGGCCTGGACCGAGCGGACGTAGGCGTTGGCCGCGCGCGAGAGGTGGTCCTTGCCGAACATCGCCTGCAGGCCCTGCACCAGGGCGATCTGCGAGTCACCGATCTGGTCCTCCGCCAGGCCAAGCCCGTACCAGGCCCACGGCCAGGCGGGCTGCAGATCGGTTGCCCAGGCGAACTCCCCCGCGGCGTCGTCATACCTCGACTGGCTGCCCAGTTGGCCGAGCCGAAAGGCGACCAGCCCCAGACGCAGGTGCAGCATGGCGTTGTCGCGGTCGGCCTTGGCCGCCGGGATCAGCCGGTTCTCGAGCGCCAGGAGCGCGCTGCTGTCGCTCACCGTGGCCAGCGAGTCGCGGTAGCGGGCCAGCTCGTTCCGGTCCTCCTCGGACTGGGCCGTGAGGGCGGGCGGCGCGGCCGCGATCACCGCAGCGAGGATGAGGGTCTGCCGAAGTCTGATTAGCACGGAGTCGGGCCGAAGACGACTAGGGGACGTCCGACCGCCCCGGTGCAGCCACAGCCGCCAGGTAGGCCCGGATTCCGTCGCGCACCGCCCTGGCATAGCGGTGCTGGCCCTCCGCGGTGCGGAGGGCCGCTTCCTGGTCTGGCAGCATCATGAAGAGGCCCTCGGTGAGCACCGCCGGCATCCAGGTGGGGCGCACCAGGGCGAGATCGCCCCGGGCCACGCCCAGCCCCTGTACTGGCAGCTCACGCACGAACGCCTCCTGGATGGCGCGTGCCAGCGGCTCGCTCCGCGGATGGTTATAGAACACGCTGGACCCATTGTTGGTGAACGGATTCACGCCGTCGGGCAGCGCGTTGTTGTGGATCGAGACCAGCAGTTCGGCGTTCAGCGTATCCGCGAACCGGGTCCTGGGGTTGAGGTCGAGGGCGGTGTCGGCATCGCGCGTCAATCTCACGTCCGCACCTTCTGCCGCCAGCAGGTCCCGCAGCACGAGGGCGATCGCGAGGTTGGCCTCGGCCTCCCTCAGACCCGTCGGGCCCCGCGCGCCGGCCGGCGGGTGACCGGGATCGACCACGATGCGACGCCCGGCGAACGGCCGGGCAGCGTCGACCCGCGGTGGCCGGCGCAGGTCCAGGACGAGGTCGCTCCCCTGCCAGCGTGCGCGATAGCCCCACAGGCCACCGGCCAGGTCAATGGAGATGGTCACTTCGTCGCTGGCGGCCTGCAGCCAGCGAATCTCCCGGAGCCACGGATCGGGAGCGCCATAGCGGATCCAGTCCACGTCGCCCAAGGCGCCGTAGAGCCGGACCGTGAGACGGTTCCGCTCCTCCTCCATCCGGAAGGGGACCCGGGCCGATATAGGAATGCGGAGGGTGACCCAGCCTTCGCGCGGCGTTGCGGTGAGCGAGCCCACTGTGGCTCGGATCGCCGGCGTTCCGGCAGGAAGCGCGACCGCGTCGGCGGCAGGCACCCACACCTCCTGGCCCTCGGACAGGCGGAGCCGGAGGTCATCGCCGAGCCGACCGGTTGCGACGGTCCGGGTTCCGGTGGGGAAGAACCAATGGTAGGTGGCGCCCGGCCTCGCCCGTCCGACGGTGAGACTGTCGGTGTCGCCCTTCCCGAGCGGGTCGTCGTTCAGCACCACCGGGACGGGCGCGGCGAGCGGCGCCATGCGGAAGTCCCACCAGGCGCGCGCGGTGTCCGAGCCCAGAATCGCCTGGACCTCGATGCGTTCGGGCGGCACGACGAGGCACTGCTTCTCGATGGCGGCGCAGGGCACCGCCGAATCGCCCGGCGGCGCGCCGACCATGGGGCCCGGCGCCTCGCCGAACGACTCCGCTGGCAGCGCGCCCAGGTATCGGGCGCCGCGGCTTCCGGGCGCGCCGAGGAGGTTGGCGGTATCCCGGTCGAAGGCCCGGATGCCGGCGGGCATCTCCTCGGGGCCGGGCTGTGCCCCAAGCGGAACCAGCGTGCCGTCGGGGAGCCGCAGACGGACCTCGGCCCCGGCGACCGCACGCAGCCGGACCGGCAGCAGTTCTCTTCCGGGCCACCAGGCAGGGCCGGCGGGGGAGAAGGAAAGGGTGTCGATCCAGACACCCGAGTCAGGCGCGACAAATCGCCGCGGACGCCGCACCGGGTAGTCCAGCCGGGCCGAATCGGTGGCGGTGCGCGCCTCGATGCTGAACACGAGGTCGGAATCGGCCGGAATGGCGAGCCAGGCCAGCCAGGCGCCATTGGGCCACACCTCGACCGGCTGACCATTCACGGTCAGGGTTGCGGTGCCGGTGCCGGCCGAGCCGAAGATGAAGGTGGAATCCCTGGCGCTCACCAGGTCGGTCGGAGCGGGGTAGACCACCGCGATGGCGAGCGACCCCTCCACCAGAGGGACGGGCGGCAGCGGAGCCGGCGCCGCGGCGAAAGACTCTGATGACGGGACTTGCGCCGGTCCGGGACCGGTCGGGGGCGGAATGACGGCGGGACCACAGCCGGCAAGGGCGTGGAGGAGAACGACCAAACGGGCCC
>JAOUIC010000075.1 GCA_029884275.1 Gemmatimonadota bacterium
CATGGCGGCCTAACTTGTAATTCTATTGAACTGCACCGCTGAACAGACGCGCCCTAAAACGACAAGCCTGCAAGAGCCAGCCGCCCGGTAGCCCGTCCGCCGGGCTCCGCACCCCGCGCCCACCCTTCAAGAGCACATGGGTGTAGATCATCGCCGTGCCCAGGTCCCGGTGCCCCAACAGCTCCTGCACCGTCCGGATGTCGTACCCCGCCTCTAATAGGTGAGTCGCGAACGAATGCCGCAAGGTGTGACAGCTGGCCCGCTTCGCGATCCCCGACCGGCGCACCGCCTCGGCCACCGCCCGCTGCACCGCCGACGGGTGCAGATGACGCCGCCGGAGCTGCCCCGTCTCCCGGTCGGCCCACGGCCGCCTCGCCGGGAAGACCCACTGCCACGCCCAGCTCCGCTCCACCCCGGGATACGCCCGCCCCCGCGCCCCTGGTATCGGCAGCGCTCCCGGCCACTCAACGTCTGCCAGCGCGATGGCGGTGTCGGTCGAGGGCCCGGCGGCGCGCGATCGTCCGCACGATCCCCGCCGGCGCGTTCACCTCCTGCCGTGATCCGGGGGAAGCCCCGGACCCCCGACGCGCCGCATGAGCACCCATACCGACCCCCCCTCGCACCAACCGCGACCTGTCCTCACCCGAGGACATTGCCCGCACGACCGTACCGCCACTCGGACGCTTCGGTTCACGGCCCGATCCCCCCCCGTCACGCCGCCCGGCCCTGGCTCCCGAGTCGCCGCCCTCCCCATGCGCCGGCCAGCCACCTGGTCGAGCCGACCACCTCTTCCCCCTGAGTTCGTACCCCCTTGCATCGGCCGACCGCCACCTGCGGCGCATTCCCTCCCCGCTTCCGCCTGCTGACCACCGGCCCGCACCCGTTGACCCCGCGCTTCGGCGCGCTGACCACCGGTCTGCACCGATCTCCCGCCACCGCGCGTCCCCACACCGCCGGCCTCGGCACGCCGGCCACCTGTGTGCGGGTCTTTCCCATTGACCTGCATACACTTGCCGTCGCCTTGCCGGCGTTTCCCGCTCGGCCCCGCGGGGCGACGGCCCCTTTCCGCCGATGGCACACCGGCCCGCACCCATCTCCAGCCGGCTCGCCCCCATCGACCACCGGCTTCGGCCCGCTCGCGACACACCTGCACCGATTGACCACCCGCCTGCATCCGTTGACCAGCCGCCTGCATCCGCTCCCCGTCGGCCTGCATCCCTCTCTCATCGCCATGCATTCACCTCCCGCATGGTTGCAGCCCTCTCCGCGCGATCCCGCATCTGCCTGACACATCGTCCGGCATGCTGGCATGCTCCTCGCGTCACCCACCCCCCGCCAGGCGCTGGTTCGGGCCACGCCGGCTGTCCATCCCGCTCCCCCCGAAGGGCGCGGCACTCGATCAAACCGCTGGTGAGACAACCGAACGAAAGGAGCAGCTGTATGCGTACCAGCATTCGCCTCAAACTGGACATGGCCGGCCGCGCGGTGGAATTCGTCCGCGCCCACCCCGACGACAACCCGGCCACCACCGTGGTCGCCACCCGGCTGACCGGCCTCACCGCCCGCGCCAGCCAGCTGCTGCAGCAGCAGCGCACCCCGCAGCTCGCGGTCGCCTCCTCCGTCAGCCTCAAGGCCGACCTGCGCGACACCCTGGAGGAGTACTTCGTCTCCCTCGTGGGTATCGCCCGCGCCGCGGCGGAGGACAACCCGGACATCTCGGTGCACCGCCGTATTCCCCGCCGGCGGACCAACGAGGCCACCTTCCTCACCACCGCGCGCGTCGCCGTCGCCGAAGCCGCCGGCCTCAAGGCGGTGCTCGAGCCCTACGGCTTCACCGACGCGCTGCTCGAGGCCATGAATGGCGATCTCGATGCCTATGAGGCCGCCATCTCCCGCCAGCGCAACGCCGCCGCCGCCCAGGTCGGCGCCGGGGCGGAGCTCAGGGCGGTGGTGGAAGACGTCATGGGAGTGGTCCGGAACCTCGATGCCCTCTACCGGGTCCGCTTCCGGGACGACGCCGATCTCCGCGCCGCCTGGAAGAGCGCCCGGAACGTCGCCTGGCGAGCGCCGGAGGGGGCCGCGGATGTATCCCGCGCGGCGTAATGATGATGGGTAGGGGCGGAGCTCCAGCTCCGCCCCTATCGCGCCGCCCCTGCCGTCGCTTCCTGCCACCGCCACCCTCGAGCCCCGCAAGGCAGCGGGGCCGCCCGAGATCGGACGGCCCCGCGGCACCCCGGCCGACCGGCCCCGCCTACTGCATCTGCAGCGCGAAGTTGATCGTTCCGGTGTAGTTCACCAGCTCGACACGCACCTTCCAGCTGCCCGCCGTCGCGGCCGGCAGGTCGATGTCGCCACTGGGCGGGACGTCACCGTCATACACGATGGCCCCCGAGGCATCCTTGATCCGCAGCGTGATCGTGCCGCTACTGGTCGCGGTCGATGGATGGATGATGATGTCCCCCGACGAAGCGCTCCAGTTGTAGGAGACCACGTCGTCCACGTTCTGCAGCCCGGTCGCCTGGAAGCTGAAGGCGACGTTCGGCGTGTTGGTCACCTGGGGCTGGTACTTCGGCGCGACCGCGTTGTCGCTGCCGCACGCCAGGGCCATCACGGCCGCCATCGCCAGCACGACTCCTGATCGAATCATCGAAATCCCGCGCATCTCTCGACCTCCGGGTTGTCGGCTGCTGCGCGAGGGAACACCCCACCACGCTTGTCACCGTTCGGCCTGTCTACTTCGCAACTGCCAGGCCTCCCGAGGCACCTCAGCCACGCCAGCGCAAGTTGCCGCACCCGATTGACTTACAGCCGCACCGCCAGGCCCGTCGGCAGCGTCGAGGATTGAGCCTGGAACGATTCGATGCAGGGCCGTTCGGTTTCGTGCATGCCACCGTGCAGGACGCCGAATTCACCCCCGATCCATCGGCTCCACTGCCTCCATCCTCGCTCGCCCTCTCCGCTCCGCCCGAGACCGCCCTCGACTCGCTCTCCTCCCACCGTCAAGGTGGCTGAGGCGCCTTTTCGGCCTTAGCTTTCCCCTTCCTCCATCACGAGTCCCCGACACTGTCCGACCGAAAGGCCCGTCCGTCCCGCCTCCGCACCCTGACCGACGAGTATCTCGCGCTCGCCGCGCGGCTCAAGGCCGGCGGCGGCGCCCGGCGCGCCGCGAAGATGCACGACAAGGGACAGCTCACCCCGCGGGAACGGGTGCACGGCCTGCTCGATCCCGGAACCCCCTGGTTCGAGATCGGTCTGCTGGTCGCCTACGACCAGTACGACGGCCAGGCCCCCGCCGCCGGCGTGATCACCGGCATCGGGGTGGTGGAGGGGCGCGAGGTGGTGGTCGTCGCCAACGACTCGACCGTGAAGGCCGGCTCCTGGTGGCCCGAGACGATCCGCAAGATCCTCCGGGCGCAGGAGATCGCCATGCGCCAGCGGATCCCCATCATCTATCTGGTGGACTCCGCCGGCGTGAACCTCCCCTACCAGGGAGGCGTCTTCCCCGGCCAGTACGGCGCCGCCCGGATCTTCTACTACAACTCGCTCATGCGGCGCTATCTCCACGTGCCGCAGATCAGCGCCGTGATGGGCAGCTGCATCGCCGGCGGTGCCTATCTCCCCGCGCTGTCCGACGTGATCTTCATGGTCGAGGGGACCAGCTTCATGGGGCTCGGCGGGCCCAACCTGGTCAAGGGCGCCACCGGACAGGTGGTGGATGCCGAGTCACTCGGCGGCGCCCGCATGCACACCAGCGTCTCCGCCGTCGCCCACTACCGCGCCCCGACCGACCGCGACTGCCTGACCATGATCCGCGGGTACGTCGCTCGGCTCCCGGGCGACACGACGGACCAGGGTAGGGGCGGAGCTGTGCTCCGCCCAACGCCAACGGGCGGAGCGGAGCTCCGCCCAACGCCAACGGGCGGAGCTGTGCTCCGCCCAACGCCAACGGGCGGAGCGGAGCTCCGCCCCTACCCAGACCCCGCACGCCCCGCCACCGATCTCTACGACATCCTCCCTGCCGATCACCGGATGTCCTACGACGTCCACGCCCTTCTCGCCGCCCTGCTCGACGGCGGCAGGTTCGACGAGTTCCAGCCCGACGTCGCCCGCGAGCTGCTCTGCGGCCACGGCAGCATCGAGGGCCGCACCGTCGCCATCCTGGCCAACGCCCGGCACGTGATCAAGGGAAAGCCCGGCCAGATGCCCCGCATCGGCGGCATCGTCTACACCGAGAGTGCCGAGAAGGCCGCCTACTTCATCGAGAACGCCAGCCGCGAGCGGATCCCGCTTCTCTTCATCCAGGACGTCAGCGGGTTCATGGTCGGCCCCGAGGCGGAACAGTCAGGGATCATCCGTGCCGGCGCCCACTTTGTCGAGGCGATGGCGACTGCGACCGTGCCCAAGCTCGTCCTCACCGTCAACCACGCCTCCGGCGCCGGCTACTACGCCATGGCGGGGCAGGGGTTCGACCCCGACTTCATCCTCTCCTGGCCCACCGGCCGCATGGCAGTGATGGAGGGAGAATCCGCGGTCGAGGCGGTCCACGGGGTGGAATTGGGGAAGGCCCGCGCCCAGAAGCGCGAGCCCAGCCCAGAGGTGAAGGCGTCGGTGGACGCGATGCGGGAGGACTACGAGCACCAGCTCGACGCCAAGCACGCCGCCGCCCGCGGCTTCGTGGATGCGATCGTGACCGTTGAGGAGACCCGCGACCTGCTGGCGTTCATCCTCCGGGTGACCTCGCGTCACGCCGGACCGCACCTCGGGCCGTTCGTCCTCCCCGCATTCCCCTGAGCCAGGTGTTCCATAGACCGCTGCTCCCGCTGGCCGCCCTCCTGGCCGCGGCCTTCGGCTGCGCCGGGGGAACCACCGCCGTCCCCGCCACCGCCTCACCCGCGGTCGCCTCCGCCGATTCCTCCGCCGGCGGAGGGGCGGCACCGGCCCCGCTGGTCCCACCTCTGGAGGCCTATCTCAGGGGCTGGATGCCGCTCCGCGTCACCCGGATCGACGCCTTCCTCCAGGACCATCCCGAGTACGACGGGCGCGGCACCCTCATCGCCATCCTCGACAGCGGCATAGACCCCGGCGTTCCCGGGCTCGGCACCACGACGACGGGTGAGAGGAAGATCCTCGACCTCCGCGATTTCTCCGGCGAAGGTCGAGTCGCGCTCGCGCCGGTGTCGCTCAAGGGGGAGACTGTGCGTGCCGGTGGTCAGGTGCTGACCGGCCTCACGAGGCTCCGCGCGCTGATGGTCGGCACCACCGGCTACGCCGGCGGCATCGCGGAACGGCCGCTGGGCATGATGCCGGCCTCCGACCTCAACGGCGATGGCGACGACAGGGACACCCTCGCGGTGGTGGCCGCCCGTCTGACCGACGGATGGGCGGTGTTCGCCGACACCGACGGCGACGGCTCGCTGGCCGACGAGTCGCCCGTGCGGGACTACCTCAGCGGGCGCGAGACCTTTGGCTGGCGCCGCGGCACCGCGCCCTCGCCGATCACGGTTGCGGTCAACCTGCGGGACAGCGCCTCCGCTCCCCTGCTCGACCTCGTCTTCGACAACAGCGCTCACGGCACCCATGTGGCCGGCATCGCCGCCGGCAGCGACCTGTACGACGTCGCAGGATTCGATGGCGTCGCGCCGGGAGCCTTCCTGCTCGGCATCAAGATCGCCAACAACGCCCATGGCGGGATCTCCACCACCGGCGCCATGGCCGACGCCATCGGCTACGCCATCCGCTTCGCGCGGGAGCGCCGGCTGCCGCTGGTCATCAACTTGAGCTTCGGCGTCGGCAACGAGGCGGAGGGCCAGGCCCGGATCGACCACCTGGTGGACTCGGTGCTCGCCGCGGAGCCGTCGGTGGTGTTCGTCACCAGCGCCGGCAACGATGGGCCCGGGCTCTCGACCATGGGCTTTCCGGGCTCCGCCCCCAGAGCCATCACCGTGGGAGCCACTTTCCCGCTGGCCTTTCTCGGCGCCGCCGGCGATTCGGCTGGCCCCATCGCCTACTTCAGTTCACGCGGCGGCGAACTGGCCAAGCCCGAGCTCGCTGCCCCGGGAATGGCCTACTCCAGTGTCCCCCGCTGGAACACCGGCGACGAGGTGAAGCAGGGCACCAGCATGGCGGCGCCGCACGTCTCCGGGCTTGCCGCCCTGCTCTTGAGCGGATTGAAGGCGGAGAACCGCATCGCGGACGCCCGTACGATCCGGCAGGCGCTCATGGTGACCGCACCGCCGCTCGTCACCGGCACCTACCTCGACGGCGGAACCGGAGTGCCCGACCTTCCCGCTGCCTGGCGCTGGCTCGCTCAGCCGCGTGACCTGCCCGATGTGACGGTTCGCGCCCTCCGGGGCGGGGTCACCGCGGGCTGGGGCGTCGAGGCCCGGCCCGGCGCGGGGGACACCGCCGCATTCTTCGAGATCACCCTTCCGTCCGGCTCCCCGGCGAAGGACTTCCGGCTCCGGTCGAGCGCGGCCTGGCTCGCGCCGCCCTTGTCGATCAAGCTCGAGTCCGGGCCCAACCGCGTGGCGCTCACCCTGGCGAAGGACGCGAGCCTCGGCGCCGGCGTCCATTTCGGCACGGTGAGCGGCTGGACTGCCGACTCGCTCGCCGGCCCAGCGTTCCGGCTGGTCGCCACGGTGATCGTCCCGGATGAGCCGGTCGATTCGACCGTCGACCTCGGCCCGCTCGCCCCCGGCACCGAAGTCCGCCGCTTCTTCCCCGCCGATTCGGCGCGGCCCTTCCAGGTCGGGGTCGCTGCAACGGTCGCGGGCGAGCAGGCCCTCGTCTTCCTGCACGAGCCCGGCGGCGCTCCCTACCGGGAGGTTCACGGCGCCGCTGCGGGACACGGCCCGGACGCGGCGGTGTTCCAGGTGGACGGGCGTGATGCCGCACAGGGCCTCTACGAAGTCGTCGTCGTCGCCCATCCGCAGCAGCCTGCGTCGGCTGCGCTGACCGTCACGCGGAGCCCGGTGGGCATCGGTGCGACCCGCGAGGGCGATTCACTCGTGGTTCGGCTGCACAACTACTCGGCCGCGGCGCAGACGGTGGAGACCGCGGCTGGATTGGTCGGCGTCGAGCGCCAGGTCACGCTGGCGGGGAGCGGCTCGGCGCCGCAGCGTGTGTCGCTGACCATCCCGGAGTGGGCGGAGCGGCTCGCCGTCGACGTCCGGCTCGACCCCGCTCTCTGGCCCGCCCTCACCGATTTCGGCGTCACACTGGTCGACGCCAGCGGGCGGCAGATCGACCAGGAACCGCTGCACTACGCGCTGGGTCGGCTCACCATCGACCTCGACTCGACCCACGCCGGCGGCGCGGAACTCCTGCTCCTGCCCGGTTTCGCCGATCGGGGCGAGAAGCCGTGGAGCGCCTCGGTCTCGCTCCGGTTCTACGGCGGTGAGCCGGAAGTCGTCCAGCACGCCTCCCCGGTCACCATCGAGCCTGGCGCGACCGGTCGTGTCACCCTGCCGTGGCAGGATTCCCCCTTCAGGGCCGGTGAGGCATTCTTCCCGCTGGGGATTGTCGCCGTCACCGTCAACCAGCGTCT
>JAOUIC010000076.1 GCA_029884275.1 Gemmatimonadota bacterium
CAGCTTCAACAACAAGGACATGGCCATCCGTGGCTCGTCAGGGGTGGCCGAGGGGGTTGGCAGTCGGGTGCTGGTCCTGCTCGACGGCCACCCGGTGCTCAGCCCCAACGGCGCCCAGCTGAACTTCGAGTTCATCCCGCTGCTCGACACGGAGCGGGTGGAAGTGGTGAAGGGCGCCTACTCCGCGCTCTACGGCAGCAACGCTCTCGGCGGCGTGGTGAACATGCTCACCGCGCCGATCGCCGAGGAGCCGGCCACCGTCCTCCGGGCCCGGCTCGGGGTGTACCAGACTCCGGAGCAATACCAGTTCACCGACGAGGGCATGCCCGTCGGAGGCATCGGAGTCCAGCATTCCCGCCCGGTGGGATCGGTGGGGGTCCGGCTCTTTGCCGGCTATGAGGGAACCACAGGCTACACCGACAACGACCAGGCCACTCGCTGGGTGCTCAGAGGCAAGGCCACCTCGAGGCCGGGCAGCCAGCATCCCTGGGACGCCTTCGTCATCTTCATGGACGAGGCGTACGACGAGTACTTCACCTGGTACTCCGAAGACCGGCCGTTCGAGGTCGACTCCGCTTCCCGGGGTGACCGGACCCACGGGACCACCTTTCTCACCGGCGGGACCGTGACCCCTCTGGTCCGCGCCCGTTCGGTGCTGCAGGTCAGTCCTTACCTCCACTACACGAAGAATCGCAACGACTTCCAGGCCAACCAGAACTACCACGACGCCGTCAAGGCGGGGACCTCCGCCCAGCTCGGGGTGACCTGGTCGGAAAAGCAGATGTTCTCGGTCGGGGTGGACGGCGCCTACACCCACACGACCTCCAATTTTCTGGGCGGGCGTAACGTCGGAGATGCCGCGGCATTCGGGCAGTACGAGTTTCGCCCGCTCTCCCGGCTCAAGGTCGTTGCGGGCCTCCGGTTCGATTTCCACCAGGCGGAGACCGCCGAAGGCGAGGTGGCGGCCAGCCCGAAGCTCGGGGTCGTGATCAACACGGGAGAGCGATTCAACGTCCGGGCCTCGATCGGCCGCGGCTACCGCGCGCCGAGTGTCATCGAGCAGTTCGTGCAGACCACCCAGTATGGCTTCGCCGTCATTCCCAACCCCGATCTGATCGGCGAACGTGCCTGGGCCACCGAGGTGGGCGTCACCGGCAGCCGGGGGCGGTTCTGGCTCGATGCCTCGGTGTTCCTGAGCGACTACGACGACCTCATCGCCCCTGCGCCTGCGGGTCCGTTCGTCTTCCAGTTCCAGAACGTGGACCAGGCGCGGGTGGCAGGATTCGACGCCTCGGTGCGGATGCAGGTCTTCCGCGACTTCCTCGATGCGACCGCGAGCTACATGTACCTCGACAGCGAAGACCTCGACACCGGGAAGCCGCTGCCATACCGCTCCAGGCACAGCTTCACCGGCACCCTCAACGCCTTCGAGGGGAGGGTTGGGATGGACTTCCGCTTCAAGACCGCGCCAGAAGAGGTGATCCGGTTCCCGTTCGACCCTCGCTACGACATGACGGTGTTTGACCTCCGGCTGTCGCAGGAACTGCTCGGCGCGACCTTTCAGCTCAAGGTGGAAAACCTGTTCCAGGACTTCTACACCGAACAGGAACGCCACGCCGGGCCGCCCCGGAGCCTCCATCTGACCGTCCTGCACGGCATCTGACCGGCGGGCGCTCCCCGCACAACGCATTTTCCATGCAGCCCATCGAGCAGGCCTGCTACTGGCTGGCCCGCCTTCCGGAGCGGGAGGTTGCTTCGCTTTCCGCTCCGGCGGAGGCGGACATCGTCGTCGTCGGCGGCGGGCTCACCGGGCTGTGGACGGCGCTCTTCCTCAAGGAACTCGATCCTGGCAGGGACGTCGCGGTGGTGGAGCAGGGCATCGCCGCCTACGGCGCGAGCGGCCGCAACGCCGGCATGCTGTCCGAGACGGTGGACCACAGTCACGCACTCGCCATCCAGCATTTCGGGCTCGAGGAGGCCCGCCGCCTGGCGGCGCTGGGCGAGCGCAACGTCGCGGAGCTGACGGCGTTCATCGCCGAGCGCGGCATCGCCTGCGACTACGAGCCGACCGGGCGACTGATGGTGGCGCTGACTGCCGCCCAGCTGGAAGAGGCGCGTCACAGCGTGGCCATCGCCCGCAATCTCGGGGTGGACAGCTGGCGGTTCCTGGAGGGCCCGGCGGTGCGGGCCGAGGTGCACTCCCCGCTGTATCGCGGCGGCGTGGCCGTCGCTGGCGGCGGGATCCTCGACCCGGCGAAACTCACCGACGGCCTCCGCCGCGAGGCCGAGCGGCTCGGGGTGCGGGTGTTCGAGCGGACCACGGTAGCGTCGCTCGCCACCGCGGGTAGCGGCGTCGAGCTCAGGGCCAATGGGACGACGCTTCGCGCCCGGCGCGCGGTGCTCGCGACCAGCGCCTACACCCATCATCTCCTTCCCCAGGTGCTGTGGCGGTTCATTCCGCTGTACGACTATGTCCTGGTGAGCGAGCCGCTGACTGCGGCACAGTGGGAACTGATTGGCTGGAAGGGGCGGCAGGGGATCACCGACGGGCGAACCTTCTTCAACTACTACCGGCCGACGGCTGACGGCCGGGTGCTCTGGGGGACGAGCGAGGCGACCTACTACCCGGGCAACACCGTCGGGCCGCAGTGCGACCATTCACCGCACCACTACGAGTCGCTGCGCCGGAGCTGGCGCCTCCACTTCCCCAACCTCGCCGACCTCGAGTGGCCCTACGCCTGGGGCGGTGCCATCTGCTCCACCACCCGGATGACCCCGTACTTCGGCCGCGCGATGAATGACCGGGTCTGTTACGGGCTTGGTTACACCGGCCACGGACTGGGTACCACACGTCTCGCGGGCCGGATCCTGGCCCACATGGCGCTCGACCGGGCGAGCGATCTGCTCGACCTTCCGCTCGTGAGGCGGCGGCCGTTTCCCTATCCCCCCGAGCCGGTCCGGACCTGGGCCGTGAACCAGGTGACGCGGGCGCTCCGTCGGGTGGACGCGGGGCACCCGCCAAGCCTGCTGCTCCGGCTGCTCGACAAGTTCGGAATCGGCTTCAGCAGCTGAACCTCGCCATGTTCCGCCCCCTGCTGCCGGTGCTGGCCAGCCTGGCCCTCCCGCTCGTGCTGGCGGCGCAGGGTCCCCCCACCGGTATCCTGACGGGACGGGTGCAGAGCGCCACCACCGAGGCGCCGATCACCGATGCCATCGTCACCCTCGAGGGCAGCTCGCGGCGAGCCCGCACCGCTCCATCGGGGTTCTTCCGGATCGACTCGCTCCCGCCGGGGGTCTACACGATGCGGGTCGTTGCGATCGGATTTGCGCCGGCGGTGCGGCCCGATGTGGTGGTGGGCACCGGCAAGCCGGCTGAGGTTCTGATCCAGCTTCGCGAGAAGGCGTTCGAGCTGGGCGACATCGAGGTGATCGCCCGGGCCTATTTCGAGCCCGCCTCCGAGGCTCCCGCCAGCACCCAATCGCTTGGCGCCGAGGAGGTTCGCCGGGCCCCCGGCGTCCAGGAGGACATCATCCGGGCGGTGGCGCTGTTCCCCGGTGTCGGCATCACGACCGGTGGACGCAACGACCTCGCGGTGCGCGGCGGGGCGCCGTTCGAGAACCTCTTCGTCGTGGATCACGTCCAGATTCCCAACCTCAACCACTTCGGTTCGCAGGGCTCCACCGGCGGCCCGCTTGCCCTGGTCAACATCGACTTCGTCGAGCAGGCCAGCTTCACCGCCGGAGGCATGGGGGTGAGGTACGGCGACCGGGTCGGGGCGGGGACAGAAATCACCCTGAGGGAAGGGAACCGCGAGCGGCTCGGCGGCGAGATCAACCTCTCCGCCACCGGGTTCGGCGCCATCGTCGAGGGTCCTGTCGGGGAGGGGTCATTCCTGGCGAGCGTCCGGCGCAGCTATCTCGACCTGCTCTTTGGCCTCGCGGGATTCAACTTCGTGCCCAGCTACTGGGACGCCCAGTTCAAGCTCACCCAGCAGCTCGGGCCGAAGGATCAGCTGAGCTGGGTCACGGTCGGGGCCATTGACCGGGTGGACTTCAACAACGAGACGGCGGACGACCGGGTGGACAACAGCCGGATCATGAAGCTGGACCAGGACCAGTATTTCTCCGGCCTGACCTGGCGCCGCTCGATGTCACAGGGGCGGCTCGCCGTCACCCTCGGCAGGACCTGGAGCCGGTTCGAGTCGGAGCAGTTCGATTCCCTCGATCCGCCCAACCTCATTTTCCGCAACCACTCCACCGAAGGGGAGAACGATCTCCGGGTGGAATATTCCGGCGAGGCGGGGCCGCGGCGCAGCTGGTCTGCCGGGGTGACCGGCCGATACGCCAGTCGCTTGACTTACGATATCGTGCTGCCTGGGCCGCTCAGGCTCGATCAGAACGGCGCGCCCGCTCCGCTCACCGTGGACACCAGTTTCACCGCCTGGCGCGCGGGGGCATTCGCGGATTGGACCGAACGGTGGGGGAGCGGCGTCAGGACCACGGTCGGCGCCAGGGTGGACCATTACGACTACCTCGAAGGCGCCTGGCGCGTCTCGCCCCGCGCTTCCCTCTCGCTCGACCTCGGTGGCCCCGTGCTGCGCGCCGCGGCGGGAAGATACTGGCAGCCGCCGTCATACATCTGGCTGGTGGGGGACACCACGAATCCCGGGGCGCTGAAGCCATTCTTCGCCGACCACCTCGTGATCGGCATCGAGCGACGGCCCCGCCCGGACCTCAAGCTGCAGCTCGAGGCCTACTACAAGCGATACGGCGACTACCCCGCGCGGGTGTTCCGGCCGCAGGCCGTGCTCTCGCCGACGGGATTCGATGACGTGAAGAGCGACATTCCGTTCGGGCTCGAGCCGCTGCAGAGTGAAGGAGTGGGACAATCCTGGGGGGTCGAGGCTTTCGCCCAGAAGCGGCTGAGCAGTCTACCGCTCTACGGACTGGCGAGCCTCAGCGTGGCGTGGACCGATTTCGAGGGGCTGGATGGAATCAGCCGGGTGGGCGCCTTCGACACCCGGTTCATCGGCAACCTGCTGCTGGGCTGGCGCCCGAATGTCGCCTGGGAGGTGAGCGGCAAGTTCCGGTTCGCGACCGGGCTGCCGTCAACGCCGTTCATCACGAGCGGACCCGGCGCCGGCCAGCTCGATTTCAGCCGGTACCAGGAAGGGCCACGCCTGCCGACCTTCCACGCCCTCGACCTCAGGGTGGATCGCCGGTGGAACTGGCGATCGGTGCAGCTGGTGACCTATCTCGACGTCCAGAACGTCTACAACCGGCAGAACGTCTCCCAGTACACCTGGGACGAGCGGAAGCAGGAGGTCACGGCCGACGAATCGCTGGGGGTGCTCCCGACGATCGGGATCAACCTCGAGTTCTGATTCCCGGCCTCAGGCCCCCCGCTCCACTCGCGTCAGCGCGTGGTCCAGCACCTCCAGCGCGAAATCGACATCCCCTGCGGTGAGACACATCGGCGGCTTGATCCGGAGCGTGTTGCCGTCGAGCCCGCCCTTGCCGAGCAGGACGCCCATCTCCCGGGCGTGCTCCATGACGGCGAGGGTCTCTTCCTTCGCCGGTTCCTTGGTGCCGCGGTCGCGCACCAGCTCGAGCCCGATCATGAGCCCGCGCCCGCGAACGTTGCCCACCAGCCGGTGCCGCCGCTCGAGTTCCTCGAGCCCCGCGCGGAACCGGGCGCCCATGGCGGCCGCGTTCTGCTGGATGCCGTCCTGCTGGATGACGTCGAGCACCGCCAGGCCCGCCGCCATGCTGACCGGATTGCCGCCGAAGGTGTTGAAGTGGATCCGCTGCGTCAGTACTTCGGCGATCTCCCGCCGGGTGGTGACGGCCGCGAGCGGGGCGCCGTTGCCGATCCCCTTGGCCATGGTCACGATGTCGGGTACCACGCCGGAGTGCTGGAAGCCCCAGAAGTGGTTGCCGGTCCGGCCGAAGCCGGTCTGGACCTCGTCCGCGATGCACAGCCCGCCGTGGGCCCGCGCGATTTCGTACGCCTCGCGGAGGTAGTTGGGAGCGCCGCTGGTCGCGCCGCCTACGCCCTGGATCGGTTCGGCGATGAACGCCGCGATCCGCCCCGGCGTCGAGTAGCGGATCACCTGCCGGATATCCTCGGCGCTCTGGCTGGCGACCGCCTCCGGGGTGCCGCTGAACGGGCTCCGGTACGGGTCGGGGCACATCGCGTGGTGAATGCCGGTGTTGATCTGCTGGGGGTATTTCCAGGTGTGATGCGAGGTGAGCGCCATCGAGGCGGGTGAGCCGCCATGGTAGCTGTTCCGCACCGCGACGACGTCCTGGTTGCCGGTGAACGCCCGCGCCATCATGATGGCCAGGTCGTTGGCCTCACTGCCGCTGTTCGTGAAGTAGGTCACATCGAGGCCGGGTGGCAGCTTCGACGCCAGGCGCTCGGCGAACTTCGGAAAATTGGGATGCAGGTAGATCGTCGTGGTGTGGGTCAGCGTGGCCAGCTGTTCCTGCATCGCCCGGGTCACCCTGGGATGGCAATGCCCCACCGACACCGTCACGATTCCGGCAAAGAGATCGAGGTAGCGGCGGCCGGTTTCGTCGAAGAGGTACTGCATGTGCCCTTCGACGATCATCAGCGGCTCGCGATAGAGCGTGAAGATCGCGGGGTTGGTGAATTCCCGCCGCATGGCCAGTACTTCGGCCTTTGGAGGGCCGACGTAGGGACGGGGGGTGTGATCGCACGCGGGCATGGCTGGCCTGGCCGGCGCTGTCGCTGTCATGGTCGGTGATTCCTCCGTTACTTGCTCATCCAGTTCACGCCCGCCTCACGGTTCCACTTGGTCGTGATCTTTCGGCTCTTGGTCCAGAACTCGATCGAGCTCCGGCCGGTGATGTCCCCCACGCCGAAGCGGGAGTCGTTCCACCCGCCGAAGCCGAACGGCTCCCGGGGAACCGGGACGCCGACGTTGACGCCCAGCATGCCGGCGCTGGCGCGGTCCAGCGCGCTGCGGGCCGCGCCGCCCGACTCGGTGAAGATGGAGGCCGCGTTGCCGTAGGGCGAGGCGTTCTCCACCGCGATCGCCTCATCCAGCGTGCCGATCCGCACGATGGCGAGGACCGGGCCGAAGACCTCCTCCTGTGCGAGCTTCATGTCGGGCCGGACCTGGTCAATGACCGTAGGACCGACGTACCAGCCGCCTTCGCGGCCAGGTACCGTCGCCCCGCGGCCGTCGACAAGCACCCTGGCACCGGCCTGCTCCGCCTCGGTGATGTACCCCTCGATGCGCTCCCTGGCGGCCCTGCTGATCACCGGGCCGACATCGCGTCCCACGACCATGGTCCTCGCCTGCGCCGCCAGCCGGTCAACGATATGATCGGTCCCGTTGACCGCCACCATGATCGACGCGGCCATGCAGCGCTGGCCGGTGCAGCCGGCCATCGCCGCCAGCACGCCGCCAGCCGCCATCTCGGGATCGGCGTCGGGCATGACGATGATGTGGTTCTTGGCACCGCCGAGGCAGAGCGCGCGCTTGAAGTTGCCGGTGGACCGGCT
>JAOUIC010000077.1 GCA_029884275.1 Gemmatimonadota bacterium
TTGTGCCAGGTCTCCGGATCCCACTTGCTGCCGTCGAAGGTCCGGGTATCGCCGCTCTTGATCCGCTCGACCAGCTGACCGTACCAGGTCTCCATCCGCCGGGCCAGAAGTACCGTCTCGATGCCGCGGGCCGCGGTGCGGCCTAGCGTGCTGAAGAGCACCGCCGGGCCGACCTGGAGCCGGCCGAGCACTTCGGTGACCAGCGCGCGGATGTCCTCGTGTCCGGCCCCGAACCCGACCAGCATTCTCGACAGCGGTCCGACCTGCATCGGGCGGCCGTCGTACCGCGGCGCCTTCATCCAGGTGTATTTCTTCTCGTCCTGCAGGTACTGCCACGGCGTCGGTGGGCCGGTGTACTTGGCCTTGGTCTCGCCTTCGTAGGGATGGAGCCCCACCTCGTCGCCACCGCTGTACTCGTACCACGAGGCGTTGATGAACTCCTGGATCTTCGACGGATCGAACTCGTGGACCTTGGTGAGGTCCTTGTCGAGGATGATGCCGCGGGGAAAGTAGAGCTTGTCGTAGTCGTGGATCCCCGCTTCGGGAAACTCGCCGTAGGTCATGAAGTTGGGCACCCCACCCCCGATGGCGCCCCACTCCTTATAGAAGCCCGCGATGGCCACCAGGTCGGGCCAGTACACCTGCTCCACGAACCGGCGGGCCCTGGTGATCATGTCCCGGATGTCGGTCAGCCGCTCGGCGTTGATCGTGGCGGTGTCGTTCAGGTTGATGGCCGACGCCATGCCCCCGACCAGGAAGTTCGGGTGCGGGTTCTTGCCGCCGAAGATCGTGTGCAGCCGGATGACGTCGCGCTGCCAGTCGAGCGCTTCGAGGTAGTGCGCCACGCCCAGCAGGTTCACCTCGGGCGGCAGCTTGTAGGCGGGTTGGCCCCAGTAGCCGTTGGTGAAGATCCCGAGCTGGCCCCCCGCCACGAACTTCTTGAGCCGGTTCTGGACTTCGGCGAAATAGGTGCCCGAGTTGTTGGGCCAGGGCGAGATGCTCTTCGCGATCCGGGCGGTGCCATCGGGATCGGCCTTGAGCGCGCTCACCACATCCACCCAGTCCAGCGCGTGCAGGTGGTAGAAGTGGATCACGTGGTCCTGAATGAACTGCATGCCATGGATCAGGTTGCGGATCAGGTTCGCGTTCGCGGGAATGGTGATGCCGATGGCATCCTCCACCGCGCGGCACGAGGCCACCGCGTGAACCACGGTGCAGACTCCGCAGATCCGCTGGGTGAACGCCCAGGCGTCACGCGGGTCCCGTCCCTCCATGATGGTCTCGATCCCGCGGAACTGGGTCGATGACGCCCAGGCGTTGCTGATCCGGCCGTTCTCGGCCTGCGCCTCGATCCTGAGATGTCCCTCGATCCGGGTGATCGGGTCGACGACAACTTTCGTGACGGCCATGGTTCATTCCCTCCCACGCGACTGCGGGGGAACATCCGGGCCGGTGCCCGGCCCCGCGGTGCCGGCGACCGGCAGGTGACGCTTCCGTTCGCGCATCTGGTGGACACCGGTGGCGGCGGCATGCGCCACCACGCCGGCGGTCGCGCCGAGCGCCAGCGCAGCGCCCAGCAGGTCGACGCGCTGTTCGATGCCGAACCCGCCCACGTCAGGCAGGCGGTCGTAGAACGGACTCATGGTGTCCCAGAAGAACGGCTCGGTGCAGCCGATGCAGGGATGCCCCGCGCCGATGGGCCAGCTGGTCCGAGTATTCCACTGGAAGATCGGGCAGGGCGAGAAGGTCGCCGGTCCCTTGCAGCCGACGTGGTAGAGGCACCACCCCTTCCGCGCCGCCTCGTCGTCGAACTCCTCCACGTACTGGCCGGCGTCGAAATTGGCTCGCCGTGGGCACTGGTCGTGGATCCGGGCGCCATAGGCGAACATCGGCCGGCCGACCGGGTCCAGGGCAGGCAGGCTCCCGAAGGTCAGGAAGTGGACCACGGTGGCGGTGACCACGTCGCCGATCGGGGGACAGCCAGCGATGTTCACCACCGGCCGGTCCTTGATGATCTCGCCCACGCCCACCGCGCCGGTGGGGTTGGGCCTGGCCGCCTGCACGCTGCCGAAGTGGGCGCACGCGCCGACGGCGAGAATCGCCGCCGCCCCCTTGGCCGCTTCCTCGAGGATCTCCTTCGCGGTGCGTCCCCCGATGGTGCAATAGATGCCGCCCTCGTTGAGCGGCACCGAGCCGGTGACGATCAGAACGTACTGGCCGAAATTGGCCTTCATGGCGTCCTGCAGCGCGCTCTCCACCGCGTGGCCGGCTCCGGCCATCAGGGTGTGCTGGTAGTCGAGCGACACCAGGTCCAGCACCAGGTCGCCGATGGTCGGCTCCGCGGTGCGGATGACGCTCTCGACACAGCCGGTGCACTCCTGCAGCTGCAGCCAGATCACCGACGGCCGTTTCACCGCCTGGAGGGCATGGGCGACCTGCGGGGCCGCCGCCTCGCCGAGGCCGAGGACGACCGCGATCTGACCGCAGAAGGCGAGGAACTCGCGGCGCGAGACTCCCCGCTCCTCGAGGTGCTCGCCCAGGGTCTGTTCCCTGGTCCAGGGGATTGGTGATGGAGACAGCATCGAGAAGGACCTCCGTTCCGGGGCTGGGACAGCCCGGCGACCAGGCTGGTCGTCGGAGTCTCGGGTGAATGCCGGCCCATCGGGACCCGGCGCCGGCGGAATGGGAGGTAACATGGATCCGGGACTGTGAAGAACGTCTCAAGACCGTATTAATGCTTCGTTCGTCCGACCTCACTCCGGCGGTTTCCCGCCTGTTTCAGCTTCGCTTCATGGACGGAAGGTGATTGTCATCGGCAGCGCATCGAGAGTCGTCCGCGCTGATCCGACCGCATGCGAGGCAGGCCCCATGTCGCAGACCGGCTCGAACCCGGCAGGTGCCGCGACGGCCGGCGCAGACATCGCGCTGGTGATGGCAACGGAACTGGAACTCGAGGAACAGCTCGCCCGGGCACGGGAAGAAGCTCGAGTCCTGGTCGAAGCGGCCTACACCGAGGCGGGGAACCGGGCGAGCGCGCAGGAGCGGGAGTTGACCGCGGCGCGGACACTCTGGCAGGCCGAAGTGGAGGCGGAACGCGACCGCCGGGCGGCCGAGATCATGGCCGACGGGAGGCGCGCCGCCGCTGGGTTCGACGAGGTCGCCGAAAGCCGAATCGCCGAACTGGCGGCGCTGGTGGTCGGCCGGCTGCTGCGCGGGGCGAGTGGATGATCCTCGCCATGGCGAAGGTTCGGATCCTCGGCCCCCGGGACCGGCTGCCGGATGTCCTCCGGTCGCTGCAGAGTCTGCGCGTCCTGCACCTGACCCCGCCGGCTGCCACCGCCCCGCTCACGCACGGAGAGCTCTCGTCGGAGCAGGAGCGGGAGCGCCGCCACCTCCTCGCGGCCATCGCGGACGTCGATGCCGCGCTGGCGGACCTGGGCCCCTTCCTTCCCCCGCCGCCCCGATCTGTCCCTCCCATGGCGGCAACGACCAGCGACTTCGCCCGCTGGGCCCGGCTCGGGTCCCGGGTGCGCCGCACGACCGACCAGCTCAAGTCGAAGGCGGCCGGCCTGGAGGAGGAGCGGGCGCTGATCCTCAAGTACCAGGGGTTCTTCTCCGCCTTCAGACCCCTGCTGGAGAATGAGGCCCGGTGGAAGAACGCGACCATTTACCACGTGCTGCTCAAGCGGGGGGAGCTGGACGCGATCCCCAGGCTCCGGACCAGCCTCACCAGCGTCATCGGCGATGCCTTCGAGCTCTACAGTCGCGAACTCCCCGGCGGCGAGACCGCCCTGCTGGTGGTGGTCTCGGCGACCGCCGCCGGGCGGGTGGAACGGCTGCTGGCGGAGGCCCGGGTGCAGGAGATCCCCGTGCCCGCGGCCTACGGCGGGCAGTCGCTGGGGGAAGCGATCCCGCGAATGCTCACCCGACTGGGGGAACTGCCCCAGGAACTGGAAGGAATCCGGCGCGAGCGGGAGCAGTTGGCCCGGGCCCACGGGGCGGAGCTGCGCCGGGCCGAGAGCGCCATCGCCCACCGGCTGCAGGCCCTCAACGCCCTGCCCCTCTCCGGCGTGACCGCGCACGCGTTCATCCTCGAGGGATGGGTGCCGGCCACCGCCCGGCGTGCCCTCGGCGAAAAGCTCCAGACCGATGTCGGCGAGAGCGTGGTGGTGACAGACGTGCTGCGGGAGGAATGGGAGTCGGAGGAAGCGCCAGTGGTGCTCAGGAACCCGCGCCTGTTCCGGCCGTTCGAGGCCGTGATCTCGCTGCTGCCGCTGCCGCGTTACGGGAGCATCGACCCCACACCGTTCGTCGCGGTCTTCTTCCCGGTGTTCTTCGGCCTCATCCTGGGCGATATCGGCTACGGGTTGATGCTGGCCGCACTGGGCCTTGCGCTCCACTGGCGATCGAAACCCGGCACCATGCTCCGCTCGGTGGCGGAGATGATCGGTCCCTGCGCCCTGTTCACGATCTTCGCGGGGGTCCTGTTCGGCGAGTTCTTCGGCGACCTGGGCCGGCACTGGTTCGGCCTCAAGCCGCTGGCCTTCGACCGCGAGGAAGCGCTGATCCCGTTCCTGCTGCTGGCCGTCGCCATCGGTGGCGTGCACATCCTCGTCGGCCTGATCCTGGGGGTGGTGAGCGCCGGGCGGAGACACCCAAGACAGGCCGTCGGGAAAGGAGCGGCGGCCGCGGCGGTGCTGCTCATCGCGCTGGCGCTGCTCGCCGCGGTCGGCGTATTACCCAGGGCCTTCTTCACGCCCGCCGTGATCGGCCTGCTGATCGCCTTCCCGGTCTTGGTCATCGCCGAGGGCCTGGTGGCGCCGATCGAGTTCCTGTCCACCCTCGGCAACGTCCTATCCTATGCCCGTATCATGGCGCTGGGCGTCGCCTCGGTGATGCTAGCGGTGGTGGCCAACCGGATGGTCGGCATGCTCGGAAGCGCGGTGGTCGGGGTGATGTTCGCGCTGCTGTTTCACCTGGTGAATTTCGCGATCGGCCTGTTCAGCCCGACGATCCACGCCCTGCGCCTGCACTATGTGGAGTTCTTCGGGAAGTTCTACAGTCCTGGCGGGGTCCGGTACGAGCCGTTCGGCGCGTGGACCCGCGGCGCTGGAGTCACTCGAACCTGAGGAGGATGGCATGGAAGGCCTGATGGTAGCCCTCGCGGCGGCCATGGCGGTCGCGATACCGGCCCTGGCCACGGCCTGGGCGCAATCACGGATCGGCCCGGCGATCGCCGCCAGCATGGCCGAAAAGCCGGAGTTGAGCACGACGGCGATTCTGATGATTGCGATTCCCGAGACCATGGTGATCCTCGGCTTCGTGATTGCCGTGCTGATCCTCTTCCGGGGCGCTGGCGCCGCCTGAGCCTGGACCGCCATGGCTCTGGAAAAGCTGCTCGAGGTCCTGCGCCGCGAGGCGGAGGCGGAGGTCGCGGCCATCCAGGCCGCGGCCCGCGCCGAGGCGGAGGCGAGCCTCGCCCGGTGTGACGCGGATCTGGCCGCTCGACGTGCGAGCTTCGAGACCGAGCGTGACGCGGTTCGCCAGACGGCCGTGGAACTCGCGCTGGGGGTTGCCCGGCGCGATGCGCGGCGCGCCGTGCTCGAAGCTCGGGAACGGCTGCTCGACCGGGTCTTCACCGCGGCCCGTTCACAGTTCGCCGGCGTGCTCCCGCGGGCCGAGTACCGGGCCGGCCTGCCCGGCCAGCTGGACGAAGCTGCGCGATGCCTGGGCGGACGGGGAGCCACCGTCCGCTGCCATCCGGCTCTCCGCAAGGAACTGGAGCCCCTGGTCGGCAGCCACCCCAGCCTGCGGCTGGCTGCCGACACCGGAGCCGGCTCCGGATTCAAGGTGGCCAGCGAGGATGGCGCCGTGGAGATCGACGCGACGCTGGAAGACCGGCTGGCCCGGAGCCAGGAACGTGTCAGGCAGGAAGTGATGGCAGCCCTCGAGTCTCACCCATGACCACCTGGGATGATCTCAACGCCCGCGCACGCGGCCTGGCGGCGCACCTGCTGGGACGCGCGACGCTCGAGGGCCTGGCGCATGCCCCCGATCTCCCCACCATCGCAGCGGAATTGGCGAGTCGCGGCTACCCGGTTCAGGAATCGGCGCGGACCTCGGGTGCTGCTCTCGAGCTCGCGGTCCGCCGCGCGATTGCCCTCAAGCTCCGGATCCTGGCCCGCTGGGCCGGATCGCGGACCGAGCCCCTCGCCGTCCTGTTCGAGGACGAGGACCGGCGGAGCATCACCGCCCTCGTGCGCGGGGCCGCGCAGCACGCCCCTGCCGAGCTCCGGCTCTCCGGCCTGATCCCGACGCCGGAGCTGCCGGAGCGCGCCCTGGAGGAGCTCGCCCGCCAGCGCACGCCAGCCTCGGTCGCTTCCCTGCTGACCGCGTGGCGTCACCCGCTCGCACCCGCGGTCCTGCGGGATGCGAGCCACCCTGAGCCGGACCTGTTCCAGGTCGAGATCGCGCTCAGTCGCGCTTTTGCACAGCGGGCGCTCGCCGCAGCCCGCCGGGCCGGCCGGCGAGGGCTGCTGTTTCGCTACGTCCGGCAGGTGATCGATATCGAGAATGCGTTCACCGCGCTGGCGCTGAGCGAGGAGAAGGAACCCAGGGTTGCCGAGGTGTGGCTGCCCGGCGGCCGCGCGATCACACTCGACCTGGCTCAGCGGGCCGCACTGAGCGGGGACGCCACGGCCGCCTGCCAGCTGCTGGCCGCCGGATTCGCGGGGACCACGCTGGCCGGCGTGTTCGCGGCGCCAGACAAGCAGCCCGCCGGGCTCGAGCTCGGAGTGCTGGCGGCCCAGATCACCGAGCTGCGGGCCCGCGCTCGCATCGAACCGCTTTCCGTCGCCTTCCTGCTCGGCTTCGCTCTCCGGCTGCGTGCCGAGGCGCTCGACATCCGACGGGTGATCTGGGGCGTCTCACTCGGCGCCCCTGTACCGATGCTGGTCGAAGGGCTGGTGACGGCTGCATGAGTCTGAGCGTCGAGGTGGTTTGCCGCCCTGAGGTGGCCGCTGGCTTTTCCCTCGCCGGCCTCCATACCACGGAGGCCGCCGATGCGCGCGCCGCGGGGGAGCAGCTCCGGGAGCTCCGAGCCCGCCCGGAAACGGGTGTGATCCTCGTCGAACACACCCTGTACGACCAGTTGCCGGAAGAACTTCATCGGGAGTGGGGACGGCGCGCGCTCCCCATGCTGGTGCCGTTTCCGGGGCCACTCTGGGAGGTGAAGGCGGAGAGCGCTGAGGCCTACATCGTCGAACTGCTGCGGCAGGTCGTCGGCTACCGGGTGCGACTCAGATGAGCGGCGCGCGAATCGTGCGGGTGAGCGGCGCCCTGGCCGAGGCCGTGGGCCTGAGAGAGGGCGCGCTCTACGAGTTGGTCCGGGTGGGCGCCAGGGGGTTGCTCGGCGAGGTCATTCGGCT
>JAOUIC010000078.1 GCA_029884275.1 Gemmatimonadota bacterium
TCCCGGGGGGCCGTCGTGATGCCGGATGGTGCGGGAACTTCAGGCGACCAGGTCCTTGAGCTTCTGGCCCTGCTCGCCTTCGCGCAGCCGTGTGAGAGCCCGGTCGCGGAGCTGACGGATCCGCTCACGAGTCACGCCCATCATCCGGCCGATCTCCTCGAGCGTGCGGCTGTTGCCGTCGTCCAGCCCGAAGTAGAGCCGGAGCACGCGCGCATCCCGGGCCGGCAGGGTCGCGAGGGCCGCCTCGATGTCCGAGGTCTGGCTGTTGGCGATGGCCGGACCGTCGGTGCCCTCACGATCCAGCGACGCGAACCGCTCCATCCGTTCACTGTTGTCGCCGTCCCGGGTGGGGTGGTCGAGCCGGACCGCTTCGGTGTTGAGCGCGCCGAGGCTCCGGACCGCCTCCAGCGTGAGGCCGGTGGCGCGGGCCAGTTCCTCGGTAGTCGGGACGCGGCCCAGCCGATCCTTGAGCAGGGTAGTGGTGCGACCCAGCCGCGAGAGATCCGCGGTACGGTTGAGCGGCACGCGGACCGGACGACCATGCCGCGCGATCGCGGCCTGCACCGCCTGCCGGATCCACCAGACTGCGTAGGAAATGAACTTGACGCCGCGATCGGGATCGAACTTCCGGGCCGCGGTCATCAGACCGAGGTTGCCCTCGCCGATCAGATCGACCAGCGGAACTCCCCGGTTCTGGAACTTCTTCGCGACGCTCACCACGAAACGCACGTTGTGCCGCGCCAGCCGTTCCTGGGCGCCGACGTTCCCCCGGAAGGCCTTGCGGGCCAACTCCATCTCCTCCTCGCGGGTCAGCAGCGGCACCCGGCTGATTTCTTCGAGGTAGAGGTCAAGACTTTCCCGTCCCTCGTCAACCGCCTTGGCGATCTGGGCCGGTCGTACAGTACGCCGCTTACGGCGTGGCTGTGTGCTCACAGGCGCCCCTCCTGGGGGTGAACGCGCCCGGTCCGTGACGGAGCCGGGGAGAGCGTCGGGACAATATACGCCGCAGCGGATGACCTACAACCCGCTTGACAGGGGCGACTTTGCTCAAACGCCCGCTGTCGTGGGCATGAACTCCGAATATACACCGAAAAACGAACCAAGACAAGCCGCCAACTACTCCTGCTTCCCTTCCCGAGACCGCTCGTCCCGGCTCGGGGCCGCGATTTCCCGGGTCATGGGCGCGGAAGGGGACGTTGAGGCCGTCCGCAGTTGCACCGCCTTCTTGATGCCCGTCCGGGCCGGCTAGTCGCAGAGCGGCTCGAACCGGGCCTGGAAGAACCGTAAGTACTTGGGCTCGAAGACCATCCGAAGCCCCCTGGCCTCCTCGCGGCGGTCGTAGACCGCCTTGACTGATTCCGCGACCACGTCCATGTGAGCCTGGGTGTAGACCCGCCGGGGGATGGTCAGCCGGGTCAACTCGAGCGCCGGGCGGTGGTGATCCCCGGTCTTCGGATCCCGGCCTGCGCTCGCGATACCTCGCTCCATGGACCGGACCCCGGAGTCGAGGTACAGCTCCGCCGCGAGGGTCTGGGCCGGGAACGCGTCCTGCGGCAGCTGGGGATAGAAGCGCCGGGCATCGAGGAAGATGGCGTGGCCACCCACCGGCTGGACGATCGGCACTCCCCAGTCCAGCAGCAGCTCACCGAGGTAGCGCACCTGCCCGATCCGCGAGCGGAGATGATCTTCCCGCGCCGATTCCTCGATGCCGATGGCCATCGCCTCCATGTCGCGACCGGCCATGCCGCCATAGGTGTGCAGCCCCTCGTACACCACCACGAGGTTGCACAGTTCCTGATACAACTCGTCGTCGTTGACCGCGAGCCAGCCGCCGATGTTCACCAGGCTGTCCTTCTTGGCGCTCATCCAGGCGCCGTCGGCATAGCCGCAGAACTCCGCCGCGATCTCGGCGATGCTGCGCCCCTCGTAGCCCGGCTCGCGCTCCTGGATGAAGAAGGCGTTCTCCATCAGCCTGGTGGCGTCGAGGAAGAGTCGCACCCCATGCCGATGGCACAGCGCCCGCACCTCCCGGGCGTTGGCCATGCTCACCGGCTGCCCGCCGGCCATGTTCACCGTCGCCGCCAGCGAGACATACGCCACCTGCGCGGGCCCGACCGCCTGGATGGCCTGCTCGAGTTTGCCAAGGTCAATGTTGCCCTTGAACAGGTGCTGGCTGGCAGGATCGTGAGCCTCGTCGATGATCACGTCCACGAAGTGGCCCCCGGCGAGCTCCTGGTGGAGCCTGGTGGTCGTGAAGTACATGTTGCCGGGGACCCGCTGGCCCGGCTGAATCGCGGCCCGGCTGATCAGGTGCTCGGCTCCGCGCCCCTGGTGCGTGGGAAGCACGTGCCGATACCCGTAGATCCGGCGGACCACTTCCTCCAGGTGGTAGAAGTTCCGGCTGCCCGCGTAGGCCTCGTCGCCCAGCAGCAGGCCCGCCCACTGGCGGTCGCTCATGGCGCTCGTGCCGCTGTCGGTCAGGAGGTCGATGTAGACGTCCTCCGACCGGAGCAGGAAGGTGTTGTAGCCGGCCTCGGCCATGGCCCGGACCCGCTGGTCGCGGGTGGTCATGTTGAGTGGCTCCACCATCTTGATCTTCCACGGCTCGGCCCAGGACCGGCGGCCGAACTGCTGGCCCATGGTCCGCGGCGTGTCAGTGGTCATCGGCTCTCCTCTCGGGCGACGCGGCGGCGGTCGGCAAGCATGGCACCATGGGTATGCAGGAATTCCGAAGACGGCATGATTGGCGAAAACGGCTGAAGTTCATTAGTCCTTCACGCCGGGCCGATACCATCCGTGGACTCCCATGCGCACTGACGCCGCCTACGAACTCCTCCGGCAGTTCACCTCCCCGATCGTGGCGGTGACCTCCGCCTGGCAGGGGCGCACCAACGGGATGATCCTCGACAGCGCCGTGCGCGCTTCGATCTCCCCCAGCGTGCCCCGGCTGTCGGTCTACGTGCACAAGTGGCACTTCAGCCACGACCTGATCTGGAACAGCGGCAAGTTCTGCGTGCACCTGCTGCACCGGGGCCAGCTGGAGCTGGTCCACCAGCTCGGATTCCGGAGCGGCGCCGACGGGGACAAGCTGGCCGGCATCCCCCACCGGATCGGGCACATCGGCCTCCCGGTGCTGGAGGACCGGGTCGCCGCGTTCGAGCTTGCCGTCATCAACACCATGGACACCGGCTACGCGACCCTCTTCCTGGGGCACATCGAGGCGGTCCATCCGGGGAAGGAGGCGGAGATCCTGACGCCGCCCTGGTTCCGGGCCCACATGCCGAAGGCGTGGGAGCCCGAGTGGCTGGCCAACTATCAGAGGGCCCAGGACGCCATCGAGGCCCACACCCAGGTCGAGGATCGGCGCTGGACCGGCCCCCGTGATTCCTGACATTCCGCTCACACCACCGAGGCATCCCATGAACCGAAACGTCCTCAGCGTCACCGCGTTGGCCCTGCTGGTTGCGGGACCGGCCGCGGCCCAGCAGTTCGAAGGAGTGGTCACCATGACGGTGCAGGGTGGCCGAACCGGTGAAGTGACCCAGATGTTCAAGGGCGGCCGGGTGCGGACGGAGATGAAGGGCCCGGAGGGCCAGGGCGGCGTCATGCTCATGGAGCCCGGCAAGACGCAGATGACCATGCTGATGCCGTCGGAGAAGATGTACATGGTCATGGACCCGGCGATGATGGGCGGACGGGCACCGCGCGACACCACCCCTCCGAAGATCACCAAGGTCGGCACGTCCGAGACCATCGCCGGCAGGTCCTGCGACAACTACCGGATCGAGACCCAGCAGGTGCACGAGGTCTGCGCCGCGAAGGGAATGGGCTACTTCGCCGGCATGGGCCGGGGCCCGATGATGGGCGGCGGGGGCCCCGGAGGCGGGCAGGGGGGCGGGGGCATGCCCGCGTTCGCCTCCGAGAAGATGATGGCCGAGTTCAAGGATGGGTTCTTCCCGCTCCGGGTCAGCCGCGTCGAGGGGGAGAAGAAGACGGTGGCGATGGAAGTGACGAAGATCGAGGAGAAGCCGCTGCCGTCGTCGCTGTTCGAAGTACCCGAGGGCTACACCAAGATGGACATGCCCATGGGGATGCCGGGGATGGGCAAGCCGTAGACACGGCAGGAGACAGGTCGGCGGACCTACCCTGATCCGGACGAACCGATCGATCGCCTGACGGCCCACTCCGCAAGTTCATCCGATCATGATTCCACTGTTGCGGAGTGGGGCCGGAAGGCGACGATGGGGAGTCCGGACCGTCGCCGGCAAGCAGCTGAGGCCGAAGGGTGAGCAAACGGGGGGCGGCCCCATGGACCGCCCCCCGTCGCCTTGCTCGGCCCTGCGCGAGACTAGTGCATCCCGCTCCCGCCGGATAGCTGCTTCACCAGCTCCCCGATGACGTTCTTGGCGTCGCCGAAGAGCATCCAGGTGCGGGGCCCGAAGTACAGCTCGTTGTCGATCCCGGCGAACCCGGGGTTCTTGCTCCGCTTGATCGCGAAGATGGTCCGGGCCTTGTCGGCGTCGATGATCGGCATGCCGTAGATCGGGCTGGACTTGTCGTAGCGCGCGGCGGGGTTCACCACGTCGTTGGCCCCGACCACCAGCGCCACGTCGCACTGCGGCATGTCGGAGTTGATGTCGTCCATCTCCACCAGGTCGGTGTAGGGAATGTCGGCTTCCGCCAGCAGCACGTTCATGTGGCCAGGCATCCGGCCGGCGACGGGGTGGATGGCGAACTTGACCGTGACCCCGCGCTTCTTGAGCTGGTCGTAGAGCTCGCGGACCTTGTGCTGGGCCTGCGCCACCGCCATGCCGTAGCCCGGGATGATGACGACCAGGCTGGCCTGTTCCATGATCTGTGCCGCCCCCTCTGGCGTCTCGCCCTTGTACACCTTCTGCTCGCCACCGGCCTTGAGCTGCTGCACCTGGCCAAAAGCCCCGAACAGCACGTTGCCGAAGGAGCGGTTCATCGCCTTGCACATGATGATGGCGAGGATCAGGCCGCTGGACCCGTCGAGGGCGCCCGCGGTGATGAGCAGCTTGTTGTCCAGCACGAAGCCCATGGCGACGGCGGCCAGGCCGGCGTAGGCGTTCAGGATGGCGATCACCGTCGGCATGTCGGCGCCGCCGATGGGGATGATGAGCAGCACACCAAACAGCAGCGACAATCCGATGATGGCCGGGAACACCTGCGGCGCCCAGGTGGCGGACGGATTCATGATCACCGCGGCGCCCAGCCCCAGCGCGACGATGAGCAGGAAGAAGTTGACGATGTTCTGGCCGGGGTAGGTCACCGGGCGCTGCGGGATCCACTTCACTTCCTGCAGCTTGCCGGCCGCCATGAGGCTGCCGGTGAAGGTCAGGTACCCCAGCAGGATCTCGAGGACGATCGCCACCATGCGGAAGGTGGTGAGGTTCTCGGGCCCCTCCTGGTACCAGAGGTAGTACTTGGCGGTGCCCACCAGGCCCGCGGCGAGCCCGCCGAACGCGTGCGAGAGGGCGGTCCGCTGGGGAACCGCGGTGAGCGGCACCATCGAGAGCGGGATGCCGACCGCGAAGCCGGCCACGATGGCGAGGATGATCCAGCCGTGATGGATGATGATCGGCTGGAACCAGGTGGCCAGCACTGCCACGGTCATCCCCGCGACGCCGGCATACACCCCGTTCCGGGCGGTCTTGGGGTCGTTCATCCAGTGCAGCGCGAAGATGAACAGAGCCGTGGCCAGGATGTAGGAAGCTTGCAGCATGGCGTGCGTCATGCGTGGCCTCCCTGTCCCGGCTTCTCGCTCTTGAACATCTTGAGCATCCGGTCGGTGATCAGGAACCCGCTCACGATGTTCGTCATTGAGGCGAACAGCGCAATCCCTCCCATGAACCGGATCGTGGGCGGGTAGTCCGAACCGGTCACCAGGATCGACCCGACGACCGCGATGGCGGAGATGGCGTTGGTGATCGACATCAGCGGAGTGTGGAGCAGTCGGGACACGCGCCGGATGACCCCCAGCCCGATGAACGACGCCAGCACGAAGACGAACAGCATCGACCAGTAATCCGGGCCCGCGTCCCCTTCCCCACCCGCGGGCGATTCCGCCAGGGCCCGCCCGGCGCCGACCACCAGCGCGCCGATCGCACTGGCGCCAGACAGCAACAGACGTCGCAGCATCCTCGGAAGTCTCCTTTCGGCCGTCATGCGCCCCCCTTGGCAAGCGCCTCGCGGGTCCGGGCGTGACGGACTTCGCCCTCGTGGGTGATCAGCGCGCCATCCTGGATGTCATCCTTCAAATCGAGCTTGAAGGCCTTCTCCGCGGTGAATGCCTGCATGAAGCTGAGCAGGTTCCGGGCGAAGAGCAGGCTGGCGTGGGTCGGAACGGTGCTCGGCAGGTTGAGCGGCGCGAGGATCGTCACGCCATGGACCTGGACGGTCTCGCCGGGGCGCGACAGCTCGCAGTTGCCGCCGCCGTCCGCGGCGAGGTCCGCGATGACGCTGCCGGGTTTCATCGCCCTGACGATGTCGGCGCCGATCAGGCGCGGCGCGAAGATGCCGCCGATGAGGGCGGTGGTGATCACCACGTCGACCTCGGCGCACTGTCTGGCCAGCATCTCCTTCTGCCGCGCCTGGTCCTCGGCCGAGAGCTCCTTGGCGTAGCCGCCGCCGGCCGACGCGTCCTGCTTGAGCTCGATGCCGACGTACTTGGCGCCGACGCTCTCGATCTGTTCCTTCACCTCGGGCCGCACGTCCGTGGCGAACACGTTCGCGCCCAGCCGCCGGGCAGTGGCGATGGCCTGCAGGCCAGCCACGGCGGCACCCACGACGAACACCCTGGCCGGCGGCACCATGCCCGCCGCCGTCATCAGCATCGGGAAGTAGCGTGGCAGCTCGGCGGCCGCGAGGAGGACGCCCTTGTACCCGATGATGTTGTTCATCGAGGAGAGCGTGTCCATCGACTGGGCGCGGGTGGTGCGCGGGATCGCGTCGGTGGCGAAGGCCGATACCTTCCGCGTCGCGAGCGCCCGGGCCGCCTCGAGATTCCTGAGCGGCATCAGCGAGCCGAGGTAGATCGCCCCGGGGCGCATCCAGCCGACCTCATCGCGATCGCCACCAAAGGCCGGTGCGTTGACCTTGAAGACCAGATCGGCCGCACCCGTCATCGAGGCGGGGTCCTTCGCAATGGTCACCCCGACGGCGGCGTATGCCTCGTCGGGGAATCCGGCGTCAGTGCCAGCACCCGCCTCGATCGCTACCGCATAACCAAGCTGGATGAGTTTCTTGCCCGTTTCCGGCACCAGGGCGACGCGTCGTTCGCCGGGCCGGGTCTCCTTCAGGACGGCGATGTTCATGGACACCCACCCCTGCTGGAGTGGAAATGCGAGACAACTCCG